>CAZBGG010000087.1:0-5449 GCA_964491305.1 uncultured Methanosarcinales archaeon | reverse complement strand
ATATAGATAATTTGATAAAATCAATGGGAAATAAGATTATGCCTGAGTACAAAATTCATATTGTTGAGGAGGAAAAAGATGATTTGCCTTTGCCTGGTCTAATCTTTAAGATAGTTCCGAAAGAATCAAGGAAGATTGGACATAAAAAATTGAAAGATGAAGTAGAATACCTTTTAAATAAAAATTTCCAGGTAACATCTCGTTATACATGGGAGGAGGGTGTTAGTCTAGGAATATTTTTACCTATAAAAGTTGATTTTGTAGAAAAATTGGAAAATGATGGTAAGCTGATTTATGATGAGAGGTTTGATGAAAATGGTTAATAAGGTTTCGGCAGGTATAATTGGTATGGGGTATGCATTGCCTGAAAGAAAAATAACCAATGAGTATTTGGAAAAGGTTGTTGATACAACTGATGAATGGATAACTGAAAAGGTAGGGGTTAAGGAGAGGTATTTTGCCGATGGAAAATCGTTTTCGGATCTTGGTATTGAAGCTGCAAGAGATGCTATCTCAGATTCAAAGATTAAGGCTGATGATATTGGCCTAGTGATAGCAGGTACAACAACTCACGACTACTATGCTGGACCTTTTACTTCTACAATAATTAAAGACACCATCGGTGCAATCGAAGCGGCAGCTTTTGATATAAATGTTGCTTGTACTAGCTTTGTTAATGGTCTTGAAATGGCTGGGGCTTTTATTGGCAGTGGTAAATATAATAATATTCTCATAGTCTGCGGTGAAGTCTGGACCCAGTTGCCCTTGTTTTTTAAGAATAGGACTACTGCAGTGATTTTGGGTGATGGAGTAGGAGCTGTTGTTGTGAGCAGAGTTGAATGTGGTGGATTGCTTAATAGTGTCAGTAAAGCGCAGCTAAAAGATTCTGATGCTCTAGTTAGGCCTTATGGTGGTTCAAGAAACCCAATAACAAAGGAGGTAATGGAACAGGAAAAGGATGTAGTGTATATGGATGGAGGGAGGTTGTTCAATTTTGCGGTGAAAGCTTTCAATGATAGGACCAAGGAGGCCTGTGAGGGGGCTGGAATTAAGGTGGATGAATTAGATATTATCGTTTCTCATCAGGCTAACATTAATATAATTAAAAAAGGTATGAGTAATTTAGGATTACCTTTAGATAAGACTCACACAGTTATAGAGAAATATGGTAATACAGGTGGGGGCTCGACTATAATTGCTTTATCTGAAGCAGTTTCAGAGGGTAAAGTTAAGAAGGGTGATTTGGTCGGCCTGGTCCAGTTCGGTTCTGGACTAGCATCAGGGGCAGTGGTTATGAGGTGGTGTTATTGAAACTCAACAATAAAGTGGCTTTGGTTACAGGAGCATCAAGAGGTATTGGTTCAAAGATTGCTGAAGACCTCTCCAGTAAGGGCGTATTTGTTTGGATCAATTATTCAAGGGATGTTGAGGGTGCAAAAAATACTCGTGATATTATTAAGGATAATGGTGGAGAATGTGAGCTTATAAAGGCTGATGTTTCTGATTATGAGCAAGTTGAGGAGATGCTTAAGCAAATAACCCAAAAGCATTCTTATATAGATATATTAGTTAATAATGCTGGAATAGTAAAGGACAAGAAAATTGCCAATATGGACAAGCAGATGTGGGAGGATGTGATCAATGTGAACCTTAATGGCATGTTCTATGTTACGAAAGTGGCATTGCCTTTTATTCCAAAAGGCGGTAATATTATTAATATATCCTCTTTATCTGCCAGGGTATGTGTATTTGGGCAGGCTAATTATGCCAGTGCTAAAGCTGGCATGAATGCTTTCACTAAAGTCGCTTCTAAGGAATTGGGGATGCATGGGATAAGGGTTAATGCAATATCTCCCGGCTTTATCGAGACTTCATTTATAGGAGGGATTCCTGATAAGCTTATGAAAATGTCATTGGAATTAATTCCTCTTGGTAGAGTTGGAAAGGTGGAAGATGTTTCGAGCGCGGTTATTTTTATTTTGGGGAACAATTACATTAATGGTGAAATACTGGAGATAGGTGGAGGATTATGAACAACCAAAATAATGAAATTAGTGGTAAAAGTAATGGCAGGATGTTTTCAAGAGATGAGTTTGAGTTCTGCGTTGAAATGAAAGAAGAGTATCTCAAGCACTATTTTAAGCTCACCGATGATTCAAATTCTTTGCACTACGATTCCGAGGTCTCCAGTGGTACAATCTTTGAAAGACCAATTATGCCTGGCCTGGTTATAACTGGAAGAATCGCGGGCGAAGTGACGAAAAGATTTCCCCTGTCGGTAGTTACTAAAACTGAAATTATTTTTAAAAAACCACTTTATATGAGCGAAATTACCAAGGTAAAGGTTATTGTTCTGGAGAAAAATGACAAATGGGCTAGTTTGAGTATAGAAGTTAGGAATGAATCAAATGAAAAGGCTGTTTTCATGACCTTAGAATTGTTTTTTGATGTGTTTAAGAAAAGGTGATTATTATATGGGCAAAATATCCAATGTCTTAGAAACCTACCATAACCTGTTTGAAGAAAAGAAGGGTAGTTTCTTGTTTTATTATTCGTTTGATTCGGAGAAGAATGTTAAAGTAAAATCTTACTCGAGGGAAGAGTTCTTGGTTCTTTGTAGAAGGGCGGCAAATGTATTGAAGTCTTTTGGAATAGCTAAAGGAGATTGTGTTCTGCATTGCTTTAGTTCAAATTCTGTTGATGATATTATCTTCAGGACGGCTGCCACAATGATTGGTGTGATTCCTGTCACTGTTAATTGGCAGGCTGATACTAATGAACAGATTGTTTATAAGGCAAGAGTTACTGGATGTTCTTTGGTAATAGCTGATGAAGGATTTGATGAAGATACTCTTAAAAATTTGAAATCTGTTCTTGATATTAATGTATTTTATGCAGAAAAGCTTTGTAATTATTCCTGTATTGAAGAAAAATATATAGCTGATTTAAATCATAGTGACCCAAAGATTGTAATCTTCACATCAGGGACCACCGGCAGACCAAAGGGTGTTGAGCTATCCTATAAAGCTTATGAAACAAATAGAATGACATTTGAGGCTTTTTTAAATATTAAACATGAGGATAGTCTTGCGGTTATACTAGTGAATCCCATGTATCACACAAATTCATCGGCCATAGTTGATTGGGCTCTGAGGAAGCCTAATTCTGAAGTACATTTAGTTGAAAGATACACTTCTAATTATTGGAAGTTGTTAACTGATATTGTAGAAATGAATTATGATAGGTTGGTGGCTCCTCTTGTTTCAAAGCATTTTTCTTTTCTTGATAACTTGTATAAGATGAAGCAGTTACCCGTTGGACTGGATATTCTTCAAAATCGAATGGATAAGGTTGACTTTCTTTTAGGTTCTGCACCTGTAGGCCCTAAAACCTTAAGGCATGTGGGCCATTTTACCAATAAGATGCCCCTTGTTAGGTTTGGTTCTACTGAGACCTGCTTACAGGTTTTAGGCATCCCTTACAAAATTCCGGAAGGGCAAATCATGGAGATGTTCAGGAAAGGATGGGAGCATAGGTATAATGAGGAGCCCCAACCCGGATATTATATAGGCAGGCCCCATCCACCACATACGGAAATTAGAGTTGTTAAGAGTATTAGCTTAGAGGATAAAAATTTTATGAAAGATTGCGAAGAGGGAGAGCCGGGCTACATAGTAACCAAAGGTTCCAATCTTATGAGCAAATATGTAAATGAACCGGAAGCTACTGAGGCAGTTTTTTTTGATAGCTGGTATACAGGCTTAAAGGATATTTGCTTTTATCTTAAGGGTAAGGATGGTGAGCCCGATTATTTTTGGTTGAGCCGTGATTCAATGCTTTTGATTAAAGGAGGAGTCAATTATTCATATGAACAGATTAATAACGAGCTTATTTCTTTTGTTGAGGTTCACTACGGTTTAGATAAATTTGATTTTGACCTTGCTGTTGTTGGATTGAAGGTTGATAGTGAGTATGAAGATAGTTGCTGTGTAACAATTGATCTAAAAAATGAAAAAGCTTTAAGGGTTAAAGATGAGATAGAAAAAAGCTTTCTTAAGGAAGCTTGCAAAAGGGTTTCAAAAGGCTCAATACCTGAATTTCTTAGGTTTGGGAACATCCCTAAAAATTTTAAGGGTGCTGTGGAAGTTAAAAAACTCGAGGAGGAGTTTTCAAAATATTTGAAAAAGTGAGTCATTGTAGAATCGGGCCTAAGACTCATGGCTTTATAGTAAGCTTTGGTTTTTTATTACAAAATGTAAGGTAAAGCGTGTACAGCCAAAGGATACAGACCAAAGAGCCTGAATCAACGATTCAAAAAATTGCGAAGGTAAATTTTTCATTTGTAATTAAGTAGCTTATGTTTTCAATTTAAAGCGCTTCATCTTCTAAATCTAATCCTTTCTTTTATTCCAAAGTCAAATCCAAGGCTGTAATCTATTGCTTTCTTTGGGCACGAATCAAAACATTGTCCACATAATATACACTCGGTTGACAAAATTCTTTCTCCCCTTTTTTTGTATGATAATATATCAATATCCATAGGGCAGTTTTTTTGACAGATGCCGCATTCGTTGCATTTTTTATCTTCAATTTTTGGTTTCAGGACTGCGAACCTTCCAAATATTTTCTGGAGGACAGGTATTGGGCATGCATACTTGCAAAAAGCTCTATTATCTTTCATATGGAATGCGAGAAAGATACCTAATGAATAATAGATTATGTTTCCAGTTATAAACCAGATTATGTTTTGATTGCTTGCAAAGAGCTCATAGCGTATATCTAAGACGAACCAGACAAAAATCACCAGTGCTAATGAAAGGAAAAAATGGAGATATCTGAAAGCCCCAAAATATTCTTTTCTGGGATTATTTGGTTTGTACCATGGTAAAAGCTCGAATACCATCGCATGCCAACATCCCCAACCGCACCATGCTCTCCCGATAAACGCCGTGCCGATTACTTTTCCAACAAGATAATGAAATGTTGTAACTGTAAAAAATCCAGCAAAGGTATAAAAAAAAACACCTTCTATCTGCGAATTTGTTCTATTTACAAAATCTATGATAAGGATGAAATATAAACCCATCACTATTAGAGTTGTCTTCCTTATTCTCAAGTTATTTAGCTTTACTTTTTTTTCTTTTTTAATCCTTATGAATAAAGTAAGGATAATCGAGAGGAGAATAACTAAGGGGAAAGGATAAAAACGTGGAAAAGACCCATTGACTATGTATATAAGATAAAACGAAATTAGATAGAAAAGTAATCCAAAAGATGTGATTTTTAGGAGTTTTTTATTATTAGTATCCATTAGTCGAGAGAGATATGTTTTATTTAAAAAAGTTTGGTGGTATTTTATAATAAGCCTTTGAGGTATTAATATTTTTAAAGCAAGGTGAGCTAAACCGCATTAATGTCACACTTTTGTAAATATCTCTCAATAGGCTTT
>CAZBGG010000086.1:0-5482 GCA_964491305.1 uncultured Methanosarcinales archaeon | reverse complement strand
AAACGATAACTTATCAGGTTAATATTACCACAAGTTTATTAAAGTAATAGTTACATTGATTATGAGAGGGGAGCAAATATGCTGTTGAAGGATCATAAATTAGCAATAATTTTGTACTTGTTAGGATTTTTAGTGCTTATAGGTAGTTTCTTTCTTGATAATATGTTTCTTGAACTAATCATGGGAATACAGAATCCCCTTCTTATATATCTTCTTGAATGGGTTAATTATGGCCTATTTCTTGTTCTTGTTTTGCTGTTTGTAACATCAATATTTATGTGGGAAGAAGGGAAAAAAGACTGGATAATTCCTTCCTGGGTAACATTTCTTTCAACCTTCTTGTTTGTAGTGGTTCTTAAGTTTTTAGTGGCCAGGGAAAGGCCTGTTGAGTCACTTATTCCGGCTTTGGCGGACTTATCATTTCCAAGCGTTCATATTGCCTTGTGCTTTTCAATGTTACCTATCATTGATAGGACATTTCCCAACTTAAAGTGGTTTTGGATAATATTTGCCTTAGTCGTGGCATTAGGTAAGCTTTATCTTGGGTTGCATTATTTGTCTGATGCCATTGCTGGAGCTCTTATTGGCTTATCAATAGGTTTAGCTGCGCTTCATTTAAAGAAGAAGTATAACCTTTTCAAGGCCTCGGTTTAAGAAGAGAGGCATAGGCCCAAGGAGCCAACCATTCTATTCTGCAAGAAATTAAATTCCAAAGCGAACTAAACCTGTTTTGGGTGGGTGCAAAAGGAAAAGAGGTGAGATGAAAAACCTTTTACACTATTTACCCACAGGGTTGTGGTGCATAATCTTTCTAAATTTATAAATTTTATGAATTTTTCTTTGTTTTTGTGGTAAGTAAAAAACCCGGAGGGTACTACAAAGTAATAAATTTTATAAAGTTCCATTTTTTTAGGCGGCTTATGTTGTTTGGTATTTATGAAAATATAAGCAAAACGGAGTTTGAGGATATAATTGGACAGGACCAGGCCAAGGTGCAGCTTAAGTCTGCTCTTATGGCAGACAGGCATGTGGCTGTATTTGGCCCCCCGGGTATTGGTAAGACTACCTTGGCAAAAAATGTGGCAAAGATACTTCCCAAGTTGAAGGTCAACAAATGTGACTACCATTGTGAACCTGAAAATCCAGTTTGTCCATCCTGTATTTCAGGACAAAAAAAGGAAGTTGTTGAAGTGCAAGGACATGAGCGTTTTTTTAGGGTTCAAGGCAGCCCCGATTTGTCTGCAGAAGATCTAATTGGTGATATTGATCCTGTGAAGGCTTTGAAATATGGGCCCATGTCACCTGAGGTTTTCTCGCCGGGTAAAATATTCAAGGCAAACAACGGCATTCTGTTCTTTGATGAAATAAACAGATGCCCTGAGAAACTTCAAAATGCTTTATTACAAGTTCTTGAAGAAAGGAAGGCTACTATTTCCAACTACGAAATAGATTTCCAGGCAAACTTTATTCTTATAGCTACCATGAATCCAAAGGATATAAATACTGAAAGATTGTCTGATGTGCTCCTTGACAGGTTTGATGTAATTTATATGGATTACCCTGAAAGGGATGATATAGAAAAGGAAATAGTGAAATCAAAGGGAAAGAGTATTTTGGAGGTCCCTGATATTGTGCTGGATTCTTTGGTGGGTTTTGTCAGGAATTTAAGAGAAAGTGATAAGCTTGAGAAGTTACCAAGCGTAAGGGCAACATTAGGTTTATATGAAAGATCACAAACTTGTGCAATGCTAAGGGGTGCACAGAAGGTTAGTATGGATGACCTAAAAAATTCAATAGTCTCTGTAATCGCTCATAGGATAAGGCTCAAGCCCAGTATTAAGTATCTGAAGGATACTACTGAGTTTATCAATGAAGAGTTTGAAACATTCACCCAGGATATGAGTTCTGCAAGCAATGAAAGTGAAAAAGGTGATGGCCCGTGACATCCCCTCAAAAGATACCCAAGTAAAGAATCACGAAAAGGCCGAAGAATTGACTGGTAAACTTCAGTTTCAGGCAATGGATGATAAGTTGATGCATTCAGTTATGGAGAATGACCAGGAAACGATTGAGCAAGGCAAACTTCTGAATGAGGCCATTAACAACAATATTTCCGCTTTTACTCCTGATATTATGATGGAGCAGATGACAAAGAATTTTAAACTTTCTAAGCAGATTTATGGAGAAAAACTTATACGTGCGCTTTCTGGGTATGATGAAAGCTTTGTTGAAAAAAACATCCATATACCTGAATTTCAAAGGGAGCTTAGACAGAAGATTAGTGAAAGCATCGAGAAACTTAAAGAAAAAAAACTTCTTGACAAGGATAGTTCTTTTACTGAAGCAGGCATTGAGCTCGCCTCCCTTGTCACCTATATTGAGGAATTGGATAATCTTGAGCCTAAAGGATTTGAAGGAGAAAAATTCCAGAAAAGAATAGATGTTTATGGAGATAAGAAAAGTATCAGGCCTTACAAGAAAGGAGATAAGTATAAGGATGTTTCTGTGAGGAAAACGTTAAAGACAGCTGTTAGAAGGCAGCATAAAGAATTTACTATAGAAGATTTCAGGCTATATGAAAGGGAGGCCAAAGGCAAGATTCATATAATATACGCTCTTGATTCAAGCGCTTCAATGAAAGGTCACAAAATCGATAAATGCAAGAAGGCAGGAATTGCACTTGCTTATAAAGCAATAAATGAAAAAGATAATGTGGGGCTAATTGTTTTTGGTAAGGAGGTTGAAACTGCTATACCGCCCACAAATGATTTCACCAGGCTTCTGAAAAATATTGTGTCTGTTAGGGCCTTCCAGGAAACTGATATTGCAAAGACCATAAAAAAAGCCATTGAACCTTTTCCGAATGAAAATGTCACAAGGCATTTGATGCTTATAACTGATGCTTTACCTACTGCAGGAAAAAGACCTAGGAGTGATGCTCTTGAGGCTGCTTCAGAGGCTGCATCGCAGAATATAACAATCTCACTTATTGGAATAAATCTGGATAAGGAGGGGGCAGATTTTGCCAAAAAAATAGTGGAAACTGGCAGGGGAAGATTATATATTTCAAGAGACGTGGAAGATATTGACAAGGTAATCCTTGAAGACTATTATTCACAGGCTTAATCTTTATGAACTCTTGCTTACCAGATTTCAAACACTTAATCCATTAAGTTGGATAGTTTTTTCCTCTTAATACATTCAAAGGCCATTTCCATTAAAGGTTTCAGGTTCTCGACATCTGCTTTATTGTAAGCAACCAGCTTATCAAGAGCTCTTGTATCACCTATTCGCTCATACCTGTGCCACAATTTCACTGCTTCAAGCCCGTCAACTTCTCCTATTTCACTGTCTCTGGAGAGACCGAAACTCCTTTCTATCTTTTTAAGGCCTCCGGTATATCCTGCTTCTTTTAGAGCATAGCGCAGGTCAACGTGGAGATGGTTTAGATTTAATGAAGGAAAGACTGTTTTGATAAATGGCAGGTCAAAGCATCTGCCGTTGAAGGTGACTATAAGGGAATAGTCCTTTATTATTTTTTCAAATTCATTCAAATCCTTTCCGCGGACAAAAACTCTGCTTTGTTTACCGTCATACAAGCCTATGGTGGTTATCTTGTTTCGCTCTCTACTCAATCCGGTGGTTTCAATATCAAGAAAGCAGCACTTATCAGAAAAATCCGGAAAAGCCCTCCAATGCTCGTTTAGAGGAAGAGATTCCGAAAAAAATGAATGATTCCCAAGTTCATAATTTTCTTTTGAAATACAAATTAACTTTTTTATTCTGTCCTTTTTATGGGATGGAAGTTTCAATAAATTCATATTTTCCAGAAAACAATCCCAGTCAAACACATTACCTTGCCACAAGATTTTCTCGTCCCTTAAGGTGATTCCGGGCATGTGTATAAAAGTTGACTTAAGCATTCTCAGATAGCTTTTTACGATGAATTAAAAATTTTACTTTTTTAAATTTTAAAAAAGATTGTTTAATTACTATTCTTAAAAAGATATTTTATCTAATAATTTAATATTTAAACCACTTGTTCTTTTCCAGCCGCTTATTTTGAGTAAGTCATATAGATAACTCAAATTAATATGAGGAACAAAATGAGAGAAAGGCCTACAGGTCGGGGGCACATGGTGCCAGGTAAGGAGTTATCAGATGCAGTGCAACGTGCCGCAGAAACTTGCGGTTTTGAAGTGAAAAGAAAGGTTAAGTCGTATGGAGGGGGAATAGGATGTCCAGGGTTGCCCAGGATGTACGATGTAGTTGAGATGGCTTTCTACAATGGGAAGAATTTGATTGGGTTGCCCAAGAAGGAAAAGACGGAAGTGTACATAGATCCACAGCAGATGTATGGTTCGCTTGCCTCAATAAGCATACCCCATAATGGAGACGGCAGCCCTTTTAACAGAATTTACTCCGAATTACATAAGATGGAGAACGAAAGGGCTTCTGGAAACAAAAGATAAAACTTCCGTTTGATTTGTTATTTTTTTCTATTTATTTAAAATTTTTCTGTAAGATAAGACTAAAAAATTATTAAGAAATATTATTTTAATTTCTTTTATGAAACTCATGGAAATATCTTCTTCCAATAGGCCAAGGGAAAGGATGGTGGCCAAAGGTCCGGAGGCCCTATCTGATGCTGAGTTGCTTGCAATCATATTGCAAAAAGGTTCAAGAAAGGATAATGTGGTGGACCTTTCAAATAAGATTCTAAATAAATTCAGTCTCGACAGAATTCATGAGACAACCATATCTCAATTTAAGTCAATTCCTGGTGTTGGTGAAGCAAAAGCTATGCAAATAATCGCGTTGGCTGAAATCAACAAGAGAATTAGTAGACTGAAGATAAAATCCAAAAAATTAGGAACGCCAGGGATGGTTTACTCATATATGACAGGGGCCTTTAAAAATCTCAAGCAGGAACATTTTTTTGTTTTAAGCCTGGATACAAAGAATCGATTAATCGGAGAGAAAGTTATTTCTATAGGCACACTTAATTCTGCCATAATACATCCTAGGGAAATATTCAAGGAGGGAATAAAAAATTCGGCAAATTCAATAATACTTGTCCATAATCATCCATCAGGTGACCCTGAACCATCTGATGAGGACATCAGGATTACTGAAGAAATAATCAAGGCTTCTGAAGTTATTGGCATCAATGTCCTGGATCATGTTATAATAGGAAATGATAGTTATTGGAGCTACAAAGAGTCCAAAAGATAAATTTAAAAAAGGGTATAGTCTTTGAATTTCAATGCCTTATTTTCATTTTAAAGTTCCATATTTTTTGAAAAAGGAGATTAATGAAGTTTATATAATGCATTCTTTGAGAAGCTTCTCAATCTCAACAGTTGCGATATTTGTACCAATATTTTTTCTTATGAAAGGATATACTTTTATTGAAATTGTACTTTATTTGTACGTATAAAGTTAACAAATAAATAATATAGTATAGAAAAAACTATATTAT
>CAZBGG010000085.1:0-5548 GCA_964491305.1 uncultured Methanosarcinales archaeon | reverse complement strand
TTAATTCAGGGTTCTCATAGAGTTTCAATATTTTTATTTTCCAATCTTTTTTTGTTGATGCGTAGAGGACTTTATCCTTTACCATTCTCTTTATTTCGTTTAGATCTGAACATATACAGGGTTTTTTCATGGCCATGTATTCAAGAAGTTTAAGGGGACAGGTACCGTCTGTTACTGGATTCTTTTTGAAAGGGATTGTTGCAACATCCATCTTGTTTATATAATCAGGGACTTTCTCATAACTAACGTTTCCAGTAAATTCAACAAAATCCATATTGTTCTTCCTTACGAATTCCTTGTATTTCTCAAGGTCTTCCTCACCACCTACTACAAGAACTCTTATTGGCTTGTTTTTTACCTTTTTTGTCTGGTTTAATTCTTTCACAGCAAGTAGCATTGGCCTTAAATCAACCCACTCCCTTAAAGCGCCGAGATATCCCACAACAAAATTTTGATTTCTCTTTTTTTTGGGTCTAAACTTTTTTATATCAACCCCATTTGGGACAACAAAATGGTTAAATTTTGATACTCCCATAGATTCCCTGAATTCTTTTGCTGTTATTGTTATGGCTTGTGACATTTGTAGGTTCTTTTTTAGCATAAAACTACCCACTAGCCCTCCGAATCTTCTTATTACGGGGGGTAGATGAGGGCTTGTTGAAATCATTTCCGGCAAATCATCTGCCAGGTCATAAACAGTCTTTATATGGTATTTTCTAAGTTTTTTTCTAATAAAATAACCGAGAAACAGGCTATTGTAGCAAAGATGTATGTCCATTTCCGCGATAATATCTTCAGGTATTATCCGGTTAATATTAAATGGGAGGCTCATCTTTTGCCTTATGGCACCGTGTTGTTCTTTTGTTATGTAAAGTAATTTTATTTTGTCTGTAATCTCTTTATTTCCTTTTTGATCCTTGTTTTTCCAGTTATCTTTTATGCTTACCACTGTTATGTTATGACCTTTTTTCAACAGATGGTCTATGAAGTAGTGTAGTCTTGAGTATGTTGTCTTTTCAAGGTCAATTATTGATGTTATCAGTATGTTCATTTTTCATCCAGAATTCCAGTATCTTCTCTGCTGCTTTTCCATCACCGAAGGGGTTGCTCCAATTCTTAGGCTTGTTGATCATCTCTTTTGCTCCCTGATATATCTTATCAGGATCTGTTCCCACTAAGATGTTTGAACCTGATTCGATTGTTTCAGGTCTTTCGGTGTTCTCCCTTATGGTGACACAAGGAATCCTTAATATACAGGCTTCCTCTTGTATTCCTCCCGAGTCAGTTATTATAAGCTTTGAATTTGCCTGTAATTGGAGGAATTCAAGGTACCCAACAGGTTCAATCATATTTATTTTATCAGAAATTTCAATATTATATTCTTCTATTTTCTTCTTTGTTCTTGGATGTATAGGGCAAATAATTGGCTTCCTAAGATTCTGGCCTATTAAATTCAATCCTTCAAAAATTCCTTTTAGCTTTTCAATATTATCAACATTTTCGGCTCTGTGTGCAGTAACAAGAAAATAATTATCCTTTTCTATACCTAAATTAGTCATCACATCCTTTTTTTTATTTGCGATCTGAAGGTTTTGTTTTACAGCATCAACTACTGTGTTGCCTGTGTAAAATACTTTTTTTTGTTCTATTCCCTCTTCCTTAAGATTATTTAGAGCACTATGTGTTGGGGCAAAAAGAAAATCTGCGATGTGGTCTGTGATAATCCTATTTGTTTCTTCAAGCATGGTAGTATCATGGCTTCTTAGGCCCGCTTCATGGTGTCCTATGTCAATTCTAAGCTTATTGCCGGCTAATGCCCCTGCTAGGACTGAATTGGTATCGCCTTGAACAAATATTATGTCAGGTTTATCTTTAGCCAATACTTCCATTATTTCCCTAATCATCATGCCAACTTGTTTTCTGTAAGGTTGGCTCCCAACCTTAAGGTTGTACTTTGGCATACCTATTTCCAGGTCTTCGCAAATCTTCTTATCCATTTCATACGAATAGTGCTGGCCTGTATGCAGGATGTAATAATCCAGACCTATTTCTTCACAGGCTCTAATAAGAGGTGACATCTTTATTATTTCAGGTCGCGTTCCCAAAAGAATGCAGGCTTTGTTTTTTTTTCTCATTTTCTAAGTCTTTTTCCTTGTTCTCCTGCGGTTTTTATTTTTTTTTGTTAATTTGTGAAATTCTCCTTGTTATTATTGTAATCTCTTGCTCAAGCTTTTCAATCTTTGTGTATATCTTATATATTAAATAGAAGAGAACCAATATCCCAAGATATACAAAAACATCTATTCCCCTTTCTATGTTTAATATATCCGCAGGGTAGCTTGTTATCGAAGGGTAGAGCACCACAATAATTATTAGCAGCCATATAAAAGTCCACATCAAGAAGTTTGTGATTGGCTCTTGGTTTTTCCTTAACCTTAAAAATGAACTGCCAATTGCAAAGAGTCCAAATATTGTTATTAATATCTCAAGTATCATTTTTCATCCTTTAATTTTCTTTAGGATAAGCTTACCAAGTATCCTGAAACCATTAAGGGAGCTTTGACCCCTGGACCTTGAATAATCCGTGTAAATGGCTCTTATCGGTACTTCAGTAAATTTCAGGTTATTTTTCCCGATTTCTTTTATAATTTCCGAGCTCACTTCCATTCGTGTAGATTTTATATCTATAACTGAGGCTGCATCAAGGCTGAAGGCCCTGAAACCAGATTGGCTGTCTGTGGTCCAGACTCCAAAAAGTACATAAGTAATTAAATTAAATCCCCAGTTACCAACTCTCCTGATTAGGGGCATGCCTTTAGGGTTCTTGAGTCTGGTGCCTATTACTGTGTCAGCTTTTTTGCTTATAATCGGTTTAATCACATTATCTATGTCGTCTGGATGGTGTTGTCCATCAGAGTCGAAGGTAACTATTACATCACCACCTCTTCTTACTCCCTCCTCAATTCCGGTACCAAGTGCTGCTCCAAGACCCCTGTTTATGGGGTGAACGATCACGTCAGCGCCTTCATTCTCTGCAATCTTACCTGTTTTGTCCTTGCTTCCATCATCCACAACTAATATTTCATTGAATCCTCTTTTTTTAAGTGAATTAATTACCTTACCTATCATTTTCTCTTCATTAAATGCTGGCATTACAATAATCACTCTGGGTTTTTCCATGGTTGATGGTTACCTTTCATTATTTAATAATCTTGTTATCCAAAGGTCTAGAAACCATTAATCTCTAAGCATTGTCAACTTTTTTTAAAAGAAGAAAGTTTTACCATGGGAAGCAGATTAATTATTTCTGAATTATTCCCAACAAGTGGTCGCTGGTGGCTTATCTGTTACATCTATTACTAAACTTCCTGCTTCTTCCCTAACCATTCTACTAATCTCCTTTATTACTTCCCAGCTGATTTCTTTACCGGCTATGGCTGGCCGGACAGTCATAAAATCGTCGGTTATAACACCTCTCAATGCAACACTTCTTTTCCCGTATCCTGAAATATCTGCGCCGAATAGAATAAATATCGTCTGGCTTAAAGTGATATTATGTTTATTTAATATTTCCCTGCCCTTGTAGTCAATTTCTTTTAATAATCTTATATTTTCTTTGGTGACTCTTGTGGGAATCGATCTGATCTTTCTGTTGGTTTTGGATTCTTTATTATTTTCTGAATCTATTTCATAAACAACCCTGTTTATTTTACTTATAAGTCTGGGTATCTCTTTTGCAGCTTTTCTAATACTTTCCCATTCATTTTTACCCCTTAGAACTGCTAACAAGCTATAGGTTCTGTGGTCTCCCTGGACTCCAACTGTCTTAACTGGTGCAACCTGTGCATTAAGCCCGTATTTGTTAGCTATTTCGTTGACTTCTTCTGAGATTCCCTCAGCTTCGTCTTCCCATTCTTTTTTTCCATCAACGATCCTTATGCCCAGGCCGGGCCCTGGAAAAGGCTCTCTGTTGTATATTTTTTCTGGCAGGCCTATTTCCTTTGCGGCTTTTCTTACTTCATCCTTGAAAATCCATCTATTGGGCTCAACAAGCCTGTTTTTTTCCCTTAATCCTTCTATAAAATCACAACCTACATTATGATGGCTTTTAATGTTTGATGCACTCTTCCCAACTCCCTGACCACTTTCTATGAGGTCTGTGTATAGCGTTCCCTGTCCAAGGAATGTCTCATCCACACCTATGTTAAGTTCTCTGGCCATTTCTTCCTGGATTTTTCCGAATAGGTTGCCTATTGCCTTCCTTTTTTCTTCTGGCTCTGTTTTATCTTTGATTATATCAATAAACTCATCTTCTTTTTTGCATACAATCAGGTTTTTGACTCCTGCTGACTCGAGGCTTCTCTTGACTTCTTCTGTTTCGTTTTTTCTCATAAGAGCTTCAATATATATAGGATATACTTTTCCGATGCCCTGTGTTTTTGAAAGTACTGTGGCTACAAAGCTACTATCAACTCCTCCGGAAACAAAGCATATCACATTATTTTTACCTACTGTCTTTTTTATGTATTCCTTGCATCCTTGGATAAAATTTTTTGGACTCCACTCACGCTTGCAAAGGCATATACTATACAGGAAATTTTCAATAATCTTTTGACCGTTTTCAGTATGGTTTACTTCAGGATGGAACTGTACTCCATAGAATTTTTTGCTATTATTTTTTATGGCTGCTATATGGTTTTTTGTACGGCCAATGATCTCAAAATCCAAGGGAATTTTATTTTCATCTATGCTGTCTCCATGACTCATCCAAACTTTAGTTCCTTCTTTCTTTATTCCTGAAAACAGTTTTTCATCAGCCAAGGAAACCTCGGTTTCTCCAAATTCTTTTACTCCCTTGTTTATAAATCCGCCATTGAAGGAATATGCTAAGACTTGCATGCCATAGCAAATCCCAAGTATAGGGATTCCCAGCTCAAATATTTTCTTATCAGGCAAGGGCGCCTCTTTTTCGTATACACTTGCTGGACCTCCAGAAAGAATTATCCCCTTAATCTCTTTTATTCCTTCGGGGGAAAGTTTTTTTATTTCTTCAGCAGTTGAATAATAAGGAACCACCTCTGAGAAAACACTGGATTCCCTCACTTTCTTTGCTATTAGCTGGGTATATTGCCCCCCAAAATCAAGAACGATTACCTTTTCCATTTTTTTAATTCCCTGGAGTTTATAAACTAAATATCTTACAAATTAGGTGGTCTTTTTGTAATCTGGACTGAGTGTGGCATTGATTCCTGGGCACCTGCAGGAGTAATTCTTCTGAAATCAGCGTTTTCTTTAAGTTTTTCAATGTTCTCACATCCTGTATAACCCAGGCCATTCCTCACGCCACCAATTAGCATATGGAGCTGACGGGATAAATCTCCCTTGAATGGTACCGCAGATTCGACACCTTCGGGGATTGGCTCTTTTGAATCTTCCTGCTTATATCTTTCTCTTGATGCCTTATTACCTTCCATCGCAGATACACTACCCATTCCCCTGTATGTTTTGCATAATTTACCTTCAATCCAGATTTCTTTCCCAGGGGATT
>CAZBGG010000084.1:0-5559 GCA_964491305.1 uncultured Methanosarcinales archaeon | reverse complement strand
TGTTAGCAATCGCTTCTTTAAAACAATATTTTCCTTTTACAGTTTCTATTGCAATATCCGAAGGATAAAGTAACCTGTTTTCCTGTAAAGGAGAATAAAGTAACTGATACCCTGAAACATTCAAAAAAACTATCACCCCCAATTACTCTTTATTGTCCCAACCAATCAATAAACTTTGTATCAGTAAAACAGTTAGAATTAATAAAATTACCTTCTTGATTGGGATTACAAAGCATTGGATGAGAACTTTTGAAAACCATAGAAGATAATAAAAACTTTTCATAAGAAATAGCATGATTGCCCCACAAAAACCATATTGCATCAGTTTTCTCTTTAGCTATGAATTTGATCAACTCTACAGTGAATTCATTCCAAATATGTCTGTGACTTCCGGGTTTACCCGGCTCACAAGTTAACGCTGTGTTTAGTAATAACACTCCTTGATTTTCCCACGAATCAAACAATTTGTTAGGGGGTAATATTTTAAACTCGTTGCTTGCTATTTTCTTTTTTATCTCATCAAATGAAAGCAATTCTCCATAATAACTTTTATATAATAGTTTTATCATATTTTTTAGAGATTGTTGAGGAAACTTATCCATCCAAGTTTTTAAACCTTTTACCTCAAAAGCACGACCTGTTGCAATTCCGGGTTGAGGATAGGGATCCTGCCCTAAAATTACTATTTTTATATCCTTAAAAGGCATATCTTTAAATCTAAAATAATTATCGGGAGTATAATTAGTGGTTCCCAGAAATGATTCTATATTGTTTACCGTATCTTGCATTTCATTAAAAAAAACTTTCCACATAACATTAACAACCTCCCTAAAAAAAATAACGGCATGGAAAATCCATGCCGTTAATATTAGTATCTTATTTTTACCTCTTTTGTTCTACGCCCCCACTCTAAAGCTTCATCTGTAGAGTGGACAGCAACATCTAGTTTATTGCCAACTATTGCCCCACCACGATCTTGAACCTCATACCACTTCCCGTTTATTTTAACTTCTGTTCCAAACGGGAATCGTTCTGGTGCCGCAATTGTTCTTCCTGGTTCCACCCTATCTCCACTTGCAGTTACGCTGGGATCACCGCAGTAATCCCAACCAGCTTTTGCTTGAGGGCATAGGGGAGCGTAAGCAGTTATTTCTGCTTTCATCGTGGTAACTCTTTCACCACGAGAAGCTAACTGCTCAACTTCTCTTTTTTCAGCCTCCAATTCAGCTTCTATTTCTTCCTTCTCAGATTTAACTTTTTTGATATCTGCTTCTTTTTCTTCTACCTCTTTTTTCATCTTTTCAATATTATTGTTCATCTCTTCTATTTTTTCCTTTTTTTCTTGATTTGTTTGTTTTTCCTCAATTATTTCCTCTTTGATTTCAGCTATTTCTTCTCTAATTTCCGCATTGTTTTGTGCTAGCTCTGAAACATTCATAAATAAAGCAGCACAAAACACTATCAAGAAAGAACCAACCATGAAACAGATTCTTTCCTTGCTTATTTTTTCCATCACCAATTTACCTCCTTAGTTTCGCCTTCCCTCAAAGAAGCCTGTACATCTATTATTCTTTGATTTGCAGATCCGCGGAAGGCAACCTGGGGGGTATCTTTACGATATTCCCCATCTATTAGATACTTTGTCAGTTTCAGTAAAGACAAAGCATCTTCATTATTTTTTAATTCTTCAAACTGATATCCTGTATAAACAATAACAGGAACATCCAACCTTTCCCCCAAAACAGACAATGCTTTGGCTTGAATAAACGGTTCACCACCGCTAAAAACCACATTATCCATACCAGGGGGAATCAAATCAATTATTTCTTCCAGGCTCATCAAAAAACCCCCGTCAAGAGGTTGTGCCTCGGGATTATGGCAATCCTCACAACGCTTATGACAACCCTGAAGAAATAACACAAAGTTTATGCCGGGTCCGTCTATAACAGATTCTTGAACGAACCCGGCAACCCTAAATTCCACATTTAACACCTCTCTTTCTTCGCGCAATCAGCACAAAGATATTCTCCCTTTTTCCCCATAATTTCTTTTCCACACTTTTTGCACTCTTGTTGCATGTGTCAACCTCCTTTCTCCGCTTTTTCTGAGGTATAAGTCTCCCACAATCTGAAAGTTTCATCCTGTAATTCCTTATAAGTTAAAGCCAGGATAAAACTTTCTATCTGCTTCGACAGCTTTCTCATATCAGAAAGCTGTTGAAATGTCATGGCTTGACTGTGAGTTTCCTTTAGCTGTATCCCCCCCTTATTATTCTTCACTCCTTCGCCTTCTCGAATTCTAAAAACAAATCTTGAAGACGAAAGGTCATATTGTATCTGGAAATGCCTGGCCCAAATAGTTCCATTCTTGCTACCTCCCCCATATATGTCATAAGAATAGAACTCGCCTTTCTCGTTATTTTTCTTATGCCAACTTTTGGGAAATAAGAAATACAAAATATCATGAACTATCAAATGCAACTCTGATAGATCAAGGAAGGCATTGGCTACTGCCTTAGTGCCCTTACCTCCTTCTCCATATTCTCTGATTTCAACCATAATTTTATGGTTATCCCTCTCTGCTCCTAACTGGATTCGGGAGAAATCTATCAAAGACTTATTAGTAGATAACTTGCCTATTTGAATTTTAGGCAACATTAAAATCTCTCCTTTCTATAAAAGAAATTTACAAGCTTTTTAAAAAAGCTAAATTATTTATAAACCTTGAGGTTAGTTTCGCATGGCACAAATAGAAATATTATTGATTGTCATTAGTAGCCTCCCTTGAAGTTGGTTTGCTATACAGACTTCTCAAGGCAAGCACCCCAACTAACAATTCAAAGCCACCAATAGCGTCTCTTATAACCTCCAATATAGAAATATCTATTGCACCACTAACCAGGAGCAGGGTCAGACTTAATAAAGAAAGAAATCTATTCAATATAGATCCCTCCTTTCTTGTATATTAGGGATACGAATATCCCTTTTCACACCTGACCCTTCCTGGTTAAGCGAAACCAACCTCAAAAAAAGACTCCGAGAAAACCTTTAAGTCCGTTGAAACAACCTATATTAAGTTATCTATTAAGATAATTAGTTAATACTGGAACCAAGAAACCGCCACAGTCCTTTACGGCATTGATTACAGTGACTATATTATCTATTGTTTCAAAAGATGAACCTGCAGGAGTGAAAGCAACCAGAAAAAGACCCAAATTAATAAGTAAGGTAACTATTAACAAAACCTTCTTTGTCATAGTAATCACCTCCTTAAGTTTTGGAGATCTATTCGATCTCTCTTCAACAAGGGTCTATTCTGGTTGTCTCGGAGCCAAAAATTACAGAGCTAAACTTGAGGTGCTTTGTGGAAAATCTAAACGCATATTATCACAACACTTTTCCAAACTTTCTTGTAGTTCATCAAAGTGTAAGCCCGCTTTATCTATCTCACATATTCTTTGTTTCAAAAAGTCCAGATTTTTGTCAGAACGATACCCTGAAGGCATCTTAGGATATAACTTCAAACTCTGCATCATTGAGTAATATTCATTAGGATTTTTCATACTTATCACTGCAAGATGATCATTTACACTTACTTTCCCATTTTGAACTACTTTACGAGCTAATTCAATATTCTGGAACACCTCTAGTTCAGATTCGTATAGATCACCTAACACATTTTTAAAAGACTCCATTTCTTTGGAGTTATCAAACACATTCTCTGCATACCAATTAATTTCTTCTACTGTTTCCTCTATTTGCTCATATATAGTAGATACATCAGAGGTTTGCGGAAATGACACATTATAAACATATTCTGCTTCTTCCTTTATAGTGTGGCTACCGTTCAGGACAGATTTCCAATCCACTCCCACATCCACATTTAACCCTTCGTGCTCGGCTTGCAAAAGTTTATCATATAATATATCTGTATCATAATCAAAGGATTCATAAAAAGCATTGTCATTAAGATAAGTAACATAGCCTTGCTCAAAATACCCCTTGCGTCCAGAACGCCCACTCATTTGAACGAATTCATTTTTACTAATAGGGCCATCATAAAACTTTGCTAACTGACCAAAAACTACTGTCTCGGCTGGTAAATTCACCCCTAATGACAAAGCATCTGTACCTACAACCGTATCTATTAAATTCTCTCGGTATAATGTTTCAGTAAAAATTTTTTCCTTGGGTAACATTTTGCCATGATATATACCTACACCATAATCGATTGTAGGATGGTAATTTTCAATTTCCAATTCGTTAGCTATTGTCTTGATTTTTAATAAATCCACCTTTGAGTTCTTATCTCGTGTGTTTGCAACATCTTCTGCTATACCCAAAACACCCTTTTGGCTAAATACAAAAACAAGGCTATTTCTTATATCTTTAGCATCAATACCCTCCTGTAAATAAGTTAAAGGAGTAATTCGCTCGTTATTCTGATAAAGCGTAAAGTCTTTCCCTGTTATACGATCCAAATATCTTTTTGTATTATCAACCCCTCCAAAAGTAGCCGACATTATTAGTAATTGAGAATCCTTGTTTGTATTGCGCAACCCATCTACATATGCCCTGGCACGATCAGGATTGTTAGAGATGTAATGCATCTCATCTATTATAACTTTTTGGTTAGGAAGATCAGCATAGCGATTAGTATAGATTTCCTGGGTGCAACAAAGCACAGGAGCATCTTGATTACGTTTAATATCTCCAGTTTGTAGTCCTACATCTATCCCCATTTTTTTTAATTCTAAATAACGTTCATTCGATAAGGCTTTAATTGGAGCAGTAAAAATTACTCGCTCCTTACCTTCCCAAATACCTGCCCAATGATACGCTACTATTGTTTTTCCCGTATTAGTCGGTGAAGTAATGATAGCATCCTTATTTTTTATCGTCTCGATTGCTTGTTCTTGCCATTGATATAAATCCAATCCCACCCCTCCTTTCTATTAGCCCGTACATACCCCCCCGTCCTTGCTTCGCATGGAGACGGGAGAATTCTTGGCGATTTAGTTAAGTGCCCATTGTGCCAAAAAGACACTTTACATACCCCCTTACAATGTTATTTTAAAATCTTTTTCGTTTTTATTAAGTAACTTGTCAAGATTTCCCTCACCACGCTCAAACAACACTTGTTTTAATTGATTTTGCCACTCTTGCTTCTCTTCATTCCAGGTATAAGTTGCTGCTTCTCGGTTGTTTTGCAGATAATCAGTGCGTAACGAATTTGCACGGGGAGCAAGGCGAGGACCCAATACGTCATGAAGTATTTCTACGTTAGCAGGTAAGGTTACTGTTGGAAGAGAACTTCCCTTTTCCATAGAAGCGATATCCATCAATCTGATTATTTTTACTGTATCAGGTACAGTTATAGAAGTCGGTTTATGTTCGGCAAATGAAGCATCGATTTCTGTAACAGGTTGTCCTTCTATATAGGAAGGAATCTCTATATCCTTTTCTTCTTTGCCTATATAAGCTGTAATTTTTAGTCCATCGTCAACTTCTGAGTAACCAAACTCGTAGAACCTCTCTTGAATCATAGTAGCTATTTCAT
>CAZBGG010000083.1:0-5756 GCA_964491305.1 uncultured Methanosarcinales archaeon | reverse complement strand
TAATCTCCTGGTTCTAAATTATTTGTTTGAAATTTGTATTTTTCTTCAAATGTATCATTTGCTATCAATTTTTTGTCCGGAGAAAATATGCTTATTCCTGAGTAATCCGGTTTATTCCTATAGTCGAGGGTAAAGTTAATGAATTCATCCATTAGAACATCTTCTTGGTGATTAACATTTGTTATGTTGATAATTGGGTCTTTAGGTCTAGTGTAAATGCTTCCATTTCTATTGGAGTAGATAACCCCGTCTCCCCAGGATTCTATTATTTTATTATCTTCTACTACGAAATCGATTGTTTCTCCCTTTATTCTTGGGCTCCTAAACCTATATATATCATAATCAGTCTCTCCGTCAATCATATAATCTATTCTACCTTTTTCTTTTGAAAAATTAATAGAAAGGTCTTCTTCAGTTTTTTTACTCCCCACGGTTGTTATATAATTTTTACCTTCGGATGTAACTCTTAATAATTCGTCCTTTAAAGAGATATTTTTTCTTTCATTTTCATTAAAAATAAATCCTTCTGTTAAGTTGCTTTCGTCTTTTTTTATGTGTTCTGTACTTATGAAGGATTGATTGACTGTTTTGAAACTTGACAAAATCCATTCTTTATTTGTTTGTAGATCTACTGCTTTTAAGGTTGTTGGTTTTAATATTTTGCTTTTATTTATTACTTTGAAACTGCTTTCCTCGATTCCATATAGGCTGCCTTTTGAAACAATTGTTCTTAGTTTATGTTTCCCTTGTTTTGTTATGTCATATTCGGCACTATAAGTTCCATTGCCTATATGCTCAGCGATAAGGTCTTGAGTGGTTTCTTCTGGGCATGTTATCTTAAGTACTACTTTTGCTGAATCTATCTTATTATCTTTATGTCTTGAACTTACAATTATTTTTTGTGTTTCGTTTTTGAGTAATATCTCTTTATGTTTAATATCTAAATCAAGGTCGCAGCTGGTTTCCATAACCACACTGAATTTTTTTCTCTCTATTTGATCTATACCCTCATGACTTGTTTTTGCAATCAGATCATAATCTGATATCTGTATACTACTTTCTATTTCGCAGCTAAAGTTACAATTACCATCGCACCTGAAACTACAAAGATTGTTGTAAAATCTAGAATCAGGTCCCTTAAATAGTAGTTGAATATCTTTCGAAAGTGGTTTACCTTCTTTGTATATGCTTACTTCTCCTTCAACATTGACAGGTCCGTAAGTATATTTTATTTTTTCAGGAACACTTACATTGAAATTAATTTCTTCTCTTAGGGTATTGAAATGAATTGTGCTTTCTTTTAGGGTGTTGCTTATGTTTACACTAACAGTTGCCTCGTAATTTCCTTCCATTGTGGGGGTATATTCTCCCCTGTACTTTCCGTCATTGCCTCCTATAAATTTTATTTCTTCAGTATTTCCATGCGGGTCCTTGATTTCTAAGCTTGCAGGGACGGAAAGGACCATTATGCCGTTAATATGGAATTCCCCCGTAAATTTTATTTCTTCTCCAACTTCATAGTTCTGTTTTTCTGTTGAGAAATCAATTTCTATATCTTTTGTTGCATTAACCAGCGTAAGAGATGCTAAAATTGCAAAAAACAAGCCTAAAACTAGCATTAACCCATTTTTTGAAACCTTTTTTTTAATTGAAGCCATGGTTTTAACCTATATTTCAAATTCTTTGTAAGCATCCTTTAATCTTGTTATCTTAAGCTGGTTAAAAATTTCAATTGCTCTTGATCTTCTAATCCCCACTTGTTTTTGAATGGCATCAATGGGGATATTTTTTTTGTAAGCGTGAGCAATATGTGTGTATCTGATAATTTGAGGAGTTGTTTCCTTTATTTTAATCATTGAACAGAGTTCTTGGATGATTTGCCTAACTCTTTTTGTACTCATTTTTTTGCTTTGTCTGGTAGAGAGTAGATAGTTTTCCGGTCTAGCCGTGATTATGTAATTTCTAATTTTTTTAATGACTTTTTCTGATAGATAAACCTGCCGGAAATAATTATTTCTGCTAGTGTTTTTTCTTATCTTTAGAATCTTCTCTTTAAAGTCTATATCTTTTATTTTTATGTTTACCAGCTCGTTTACTGTGCATCCCGTGAAATATAGAAGATTTATGATAAGGTCATCTCTAGTGTTTTTTTTTTGGGATTTCAGCTTTTCCCACTCTTCAAAAGAAAGATACCTTATGGGGTGGAGTTGTTCTCTTTTCATGTAGACTTTATTCCTCTTTTTTCCATAAAAGGGAAACTCAAAGTTTAAAAATATTTTGTTATTTGGTTTTTTCCTATTCCTGGCCACTGTTTTATATTTTTTTTAACCGAAAGATTTATATACTTTTAAATGAGTAGCTTTTACTATCATGTTGCTTGGGAGAAAGAAGGCCATTATGGGTATAGGTACATTGATAATATTCATATCCACAATTCTTGTTGCTGCTGTTGCAGCTGGCGTTTTAATATCCACATCAGGGACTCTTCAACAAAGAGCGCTTATGACCGGCGAGGAGGCCAGGAAGAAGATAACTGATTCAGTTGAGGCAACTTCCATTGTTGCGTATGGCAATAAAACTGAAGAATCATTAAATGATTTTGAGGTGTTTATAAGACTTGATGCGGGTTCTGACCCTATACAGATGAGAGGTTTTGGTCTCTCTTTTATAGGCCCAAGACAGCATACTAGTGCAAAGCTTACTCACCCTTCGCTAAATGATCCCAGGCACGATCCCGAAGGTTTCTTGGAAAATGTTAGTTTCAGCGAAGATATAATAAACGATGAAAGCCAAGTTGAATTAAGGGATCTTGATGGTGATGGTATTGGTGAGAGAATCGGACTGCATGTGAGAGAGGGCAGTGATGCCTTGGTTGTTAATTTTTCAGGAAATGAAGCTGACTATGCTTTTGTTGACCTGGGTAAGAGCATTGATGATTTGGATGAGGGAAGTGTTTTGACTTTGGAGGATGGACCAATAATAGGACAGGACTTAGAACATTATGGATTTATAAATCTAAGAGCAAACGTGACAGCGGAATCTTCTTTGGATTTAAGTGGTGAAAATAGTTTCGTAAAATTATCCAAGCACTATCTGCATGAGTGCAAATTTGATATAGTGCCTTATGAAAACAAGTTTTGTTTTGAAGTTATGCATGGTGATGAGGATACAGTATTAGAGCAGGGAGAAATGTTTGTGCTAAAGTTTAGGCTGAAACCTGAAAATAAGATGTATACAGGACAGGGGTTTGAGTTTATTTTACACACAGAGAAAGGTCGTTTGAGAAGTTATCATGGAAGGACTCCTGATGTGATAGTTACCGAAAGAATACCACTTTGGCCATTAAATTAATTTCTTTATTATTTAATAGTGAAAAAAATATTTAAATATAAAACTTAGTTCTTTGGTTTGACTGATGATAGTCAGGTGGGGTTTTATCAATGTTTAACAATATTCTGGGCAAGGGTCAAGGAAAAAAAGAGGCTGATGAAGAAGAGTTGAAGGAGTTGAGGAAGCAGTTTAAAGAGATTGCTGATGAGAAAGGTCTGCAGAAAAATCAAGAAAATGATACTCCTGCTGCGGCAAAACCTGATAATATGGAAAGTGGTAACAACCAAAGCAATGCGCCTGCGACCGAGCAATATGTTGATCCGGAAAGACTCGAGGAAAATGAGAGGATAACCAATCTCATTATGCAGCAGATTAAGGAATTAATTGAAATTGATAATAATCTTAATGTTAAAATAAAGGAAATTGAAAACAAGATGAAGAGCAATACAAGCACGACTCAATATGTGAAAGATGTTGTTGATAAGTTTCACCAGAGGCTCGAATCTATCGAAAAAAACATGGAAAAGTTTATGGGTCTTTATGAGGTTGTAACCAGTAGATTTAACCCATTTGTTGAGGAAGACCAGAGAGAGATGTTTGAAAATTCTAAAGCAAACCAAAGCAAAAATAAAGGCATTGACATCCCTGATGTGAATCTTGGCGATTTTAGAGAGGGTCTGGGGTCTTTAGGGGAATCAGGAAGTGATGTACAAAATGGCTCCGAAGAGGCGAGAGGAAGTATCGAACAAGGAGAAAATAAATCTTTAGAATTTGAAAAGGATAGTGAAGGGGGGGCTGTTCAGGATATGGGTCCTGGTAATAATGAGGAGGTCTTTGAGGAGATGGGTGTAGGGGCTGAAATTATTGTAGAGGCGGGAGTTAAAGGAAAGATTGATAAGGATGCTGAAGTATATGCTGCTCAAAAAATAAACGGCTTGATGACGTTAGTTTCAGAGGATAAAGAGACTAGAGCTAAGGTTGTTGATAGTGTTGCAAAGGCTATCAACAAGCTGGTTGTGGATGCTATAAAAAATCATAGTAAGGTTACAAAAGAACAAATTGATAGCTCCCTGCAAACTATTGCTATAGAGATGGGTGTCGGTAGCCAGTTTGGAGCTTCTTCAGGCGAGAGTAGTCTAAATGAACATAATTTATCCTATAATGATAGTGGTTCCTTGGAATCTCTTGAGGTGTCAGGTGAGCCGTCGAATGATATGAAAAATGAAACGGGAAATAGTACTTTAAATACAGCAAGTGGAAAGGAGTCTCTTGGTTCGGATACTGGCTCTGAAGATGGAAGTTTAGGTGGCAAAAAAGAGGGTTCGGCCAATAGTGAACTGAGTGGAAATAATAAGGACATTTTAGGGGAAGAGGTAAAAGCGCTCAAAAGTGAAGATTCAACAAAGGGCTCTTCATTGGACGAGAATGACGATAAGGGGGCTCAAGAACATTTGAATAATAAAGGGCCTGTGCCTCCTGAATTTCATTTTGTGCTCTCTGATGGAATAGAGGTAAAAAGCGTAAGGGATCTTATAGAAGCATTAAAGAAGATTGATGAGGATACCTTTTCAGAACATGTCAATGATGATGGTAATGAATTTGGTCAATGGTTGTCTCTTGCTTTGAGCTCTCCGGATTTGGAGGACAAATTTTCGGGTGTAAAAGATAGGCAACAGATGATTTCTGAGCTAGAGAAGCTGTTGGCTTAGAAGCGAAAACATTATATATTAGTTTTTTAGGTCTTAAATAAGGTGGGGGTATAATGGGAGCAAGTACTGCGGTAACGCATCTGATTTTATTTATAGCGGTGTTGGGGATAGCCACGGGTTTGGTTGTAGGTTTAAAGAGTTTTTCGGATGATATGCGGAGTTCTATGCATAGTCGGAGTAGCGCGTTCAAAAGTATCTCTGAAACCTCCTTTAAAATAGAGGTTGTCCATTACGATAGTGAGTCAGGGATAACTAATATATATGCTCGTAATACTGGGGAAAAAAGCCACAGGCTTGAAAATGTTGATGTATATTTAAATGGCATGAGGATTCCGCGAGATGAGGACAATAGGACAATAGAATTGTTAGAAGATACAATAAGAGATAATGAAGGCAGGGATATCTGGGATAAGGGTGAAAAACTGGTCATACGGGTGTTTAAGGATATTGGTGAGAATAGAATACACGAGGTAATTGTCACAACCCCGCATGAGGGGGCGGAGAGTAAAGAATTTTCAACTTGAGGGAAAAATGGGTTTTAGTACAGTAGGATCTTTTATGATGATGTTTTTTGGGTTGTTAATATTAGTGAGCTCGATTTTTATGATTTATGGTATGCTTATTGAAAGCAGCGCCACTTTGGGAGATGCCCATGAGAGGGAGCAGGAGATAAGACAAACTTCGATAAGTATAGTTAATGTAAGCCTGGATAAGTCT
>CAZBGG010000082.1:0-5763 GCA_964491305.1 uncultured Methanosarcinales archaeon | reverse complement strand
GAGAGTTTAGGGGTTGGTTAAGGTTTTTATTTGTGATGACAACAAGAAACATGCTGAAGGTTTGCAAAAAATGGTTGAAAATATAACCGAAGAGGAAGACTTGTTATTAGGCCCATCACTAATAACTACCAGTTTGGATGAATTGGAAGATGAAATGGTGTTAGAAGAAGAAAATGGTGCGGTGTGCCTTATAGACATAGAGAAAATTGACCCTGGTGAAATTATGTCTTTTGCAAAAAAAAAAGAAGATAAGTCTGAACAAGTATTCTTGGTTTTCTATTCAATAGAAAGAGAATATCCAGTAGTTTTTTTTAATATAGCCCATGGATTTATAAGTAAACCAATTACAAAGGGTGCCCTCAAGCAAGTATTGAAAAAGATATATTCACGGATTTTCCAAAAATCTCATCTTTTTAAAATCAGGTTTGATTATGGGGCTACTTCATATTGGGTGTATCCTGATCAGATTATGTATATGGAAAAGCATCAAAATATCTTAACAATCAAATTGCAATCTGGAAAAGAAATAAATATTTATGATTCAATCAAGAACTATGAAGAGCAGCTAAAAAAAGACGGTTTCTTTCGTACCCATAAATCATATCTTGTTAATGTAAATAAAATAAGTAAAGTTGATTTCAATAAAGGTGAAATCATGTTAGATAACGGGAGTATATGTCTATTATCACGGAAAAAGAAGTCTTCTCTGCAAAACTATATGGTAAATATATAGTAAATATATTGCAAATACAAGATGTTTGACTACAAACTTCTATTTAGTAACAAAATTATTTAGCCAATCCATAATTTTCATATTGGCTTCTATTTCATATTCTGAGAAGTCATCTATATAGCAAACTTTCTCAATAAAATTATGTTCACATAAGATATGCCCCATGCCGTGAAAAATCCCCGCCAACTGCATCTGTGGAGGTAAATTTTCGTTAAAAACGATAATCCTCTGTTTATTGAGCACCACACATAAAACATGAGGCTTCAAGTTGCAGGTTAATATAGTAAACCTGTTTAGATTCAGTAAACGAATAGCTCTTTCCGGAAGGGTGTGTTGATGAATTGCTTTAGTATGTGCCATGTAGAAACTCCTTTCATACTTGTGATATGGCTTAGACTTTACTACAGGGGGCAAGATAAAACAAGTGTTTTGTGATAAAATGCTCTTTTGAGATGACGAAAAACTTCCTAAAAAAACAGTATCTATTGCTAAAAGATTAAAAATGCTTTGACAAAGTAACAATGTGTCAAACAGTGTCGAAGTATGACGAAGGTTGGGGTAGAGAGAAAAGGCAGGGGAGTAAAGAGTTCCTGCCTTTTTAGCCTACTACGATCTTTGCTTTTTTGATTCTACTAGTTGTGTCCAGGCATGACTACCATCATTAAGGTTTTTATGTTGGGAAATCATGAAGTAGATAAAATTGGTGATACAATCAATTTCTTGTTGTGATAATTCGCTTACTTTGTTTACAGCAACTTGAAAGCTAAGTGGTAAATTGTTTATTAAATCATCAATATTGAATATACTTTGGTCACTACTATCTGTTGCAAAAAAATACGATGGGTGAAGATCGAAATAATCGCAAAGCACATCAATATATTCTGTTGGTATTCTCTGGAGTCCACTTTCTAAACGATAGATAACTGGTTGTGCTACACCCACTATATCTGCGATTTTTTTTTGGGATAGACCTGTTTCTTCTCTAAGCCTGGCGAGGTTGCGCCTCATAATTTCATTAATAGTCATCTAATCATCTCCTTTTACAATCAAATAAGTTTATTATAACTTTCAACTTGATTGTTGTTGGTATTATAACATATTGTTATAATCATTAAAAGATTATTATTATAAGATTTTGTTAAATATGCACAACAAAGACGTTTAAAATGTTAAGAAACCTTAATAATTATTTTTTTAAAAAAGCTATTGCAAAAAAGATCGTTCTGTAGTATTATAATTAATAAGTAATTCTTATAGGTTGTTTGTGTTGTTACAAATACTTAGGAAGTGGATTCTTAGTTTTGTTTGGCCCATAAAAAACCGGGGGTGATTTTTATTGTCCATTACACTGCCTTTACTAAACATTAATATGGATCTTAGATTGATTTTGGGTAATAGAGAATATCAGGCAGTAAAACTTGCAAAACAGGGCTACAAACAAAAAAGAGGTAGCCTAAATAATGGGGATAAAGGTAAAAACGGTTAAAACTTTAATTGATCGTGCAAGGAGAAAAATTACAGATGTGAACATGATGCAGGAGAATCCTGAAGAGGAAAGTGATGATATTATAACAGCAAGTTTTCGAATAAGTAAAAAGAGAAATCCTCAATTATATAAATGGATTCTTGGCATAGAAGATGGTATGCGTAGTCATGTTATTAGAAAAGAATTGGAACGGAACAGTTTATAGAGCAAAAGAATGATGTGTTAGAAAAAATAGAACAGAAGGTAAGCTGGAAATTATTGGCAAAACATGGGCCCTTTTCAGTTATTTGATACCTACGCCCCGAGAAACAACAGAATTTTCAGACAATTACTGATTGAGTAATTACTTTAAAAAATGAATATTACAAGAAAGGAGGAATGAATTGTTAGTTTTGCTTGGCCTATAAAATCCGGGAGGTGATTTTTATTGTCCATTATACCGCCCTTGCCAGACAATGTGGATCCTAAGATAGTCTTGAGTGATAAACAGTATCAGGCGGTAAAACTCAAGAATCAGGGCTACAAGCAAAAAGAGGTAGCCCAAATAATGGGGATTAAAGTGAAAACAGTTAAGAATTTGATTAATATTGCAAGGAAGAAAACTGGCAACAAATTACATAATGCAGGCACGATACAACTAAAAGAAGCTAGTTTTGAATCGGAAAATAAAGACAAAGTTAATAAAAGTGACAAACAATTATTAATTGAAGATATTAAAAATGGTGGAGCAGCTATGGCGAGAAGAGCCTTAGAGGATCCCGAAGGAATGAGTAAAGATGAGAAACTGGCTTGTGGGGCTTCAGGGTTGGGTTGCCAAGACTATGTTTTCAAGAAAAGGGCCGAAACACTTAACATGATGGCAAAGAGTGGGCGTCACAAAATAGTTAGGATTGATGGTGCGGTGGTAAACCAAAATGAAAAAATGGAATTGGCGATAAACGATTTAAGAAAGGTATCAACAAAAACAAAGTATATGGATGATGAAGATACCGCCAAAATGCATTTTTATTGCGCAAACTCTGATGCAGAAGTAGCGGCTGTGTTTGAAGCGATTCATAACCCATATTTTGAGATGCAGGGTGCCAATAACAAGATATTGATGCATTTTGAAGAAGAGGTAGGGTTAACAGCCATATCTGCATATATAAAAATTAATGGACAAGAAGAAAGGGTATATAGGGAGGAATTCAAACAGAATGGCAAAACTATCTTAATAACAAAAAAAATATTTGAGCTTGATATTAACAAAATAAGGGATACAGTAAACTCTTGGTATAACATTGATTTTAACGTTAACAAGCTATCAGCTATTAGTGTGGATTTCAACGCTATAGAAACAAAATTTAATTATAAAGTTTATTCTTCTGTGAGTCAGAACTAATCATTGTTATATTGTGTTTTTATTTTGTGATTTATAAATTTAGTGCTTGACATGTAACAAAGAGTATGATAAAGTTAGATCGGGTTGCGGGGACCAAGAATGGTGCGCAAGGCTCTTGGTCAAGATTTTGCTCGGTGGCGGGGAGCAAAATCAACAAATCAAAATATCTGAATTGTTATCAAACAAAGAGGGCAGGTTAACCAACAATCTGTCCTATTTGTTTCTACTTTAACCGTACGCGCGTACTGCTCAGAAATATTAACCGTACGCGCGTACTGCTCAAAAATGAACATAGGGGGAATGAGCTAATGCAGGGAGTTGTTAAACGGGTTAACCGAATAGAGGGAGATTTTTATATTGGCACTATTCGGATCTCAGGTGAGGGAGATATAACAATTATAGGTAATTTGCATAATATGGGCAAGGGAGAAACTGTGAAGTTATTAAAATATCGAACGGAAACTCATAAAAAATATGGCAAACAACTTAGAGTTTTTCAGTGGAAAAAAATTATACCTACTAATAAAGAAGGCACTGTGGAATACTTATCCTCTAAACTGGTTAGGGGGCTAGGTAAAAAGAAGGCAGAAAAAGTGGTTGAGGTGTTGGGGGAAGATGCAGTTGATATTATATATAGGGATGGTATATCAGCTTTAAAAAAGATACCAGGCATTGGAGAAAAAACAGCTAAACAAATATATCAATCAATTAGGGATAATTATGAGATTAAGGAGATAATGAATAATTTATCTGTTTACGAGCTTGATGCCAAAGTGGTTGTTAAGGCATATCAAGAATTTGGTTCAGATACAATACTAAGAATTGAACATAACCCATATAGATTGGTAGATATGGGGCTTATAAGCTTTGAAAAAGCGGATACAATTGCACACAAGATTGGCATAGAACGATACCAGCTATACCGAGCTATTTGTGCAGTGCAAAACATCTTAAAAGAAAAAGCAACCCAGAGGGGACACTGTTATTTAGCCAAAAACGAATTGTTATCTGAGGTAGCTTCCTTAATTGCAACCACACCAGAAAAGTATTACCACGAAGGAATCGATTATCTGGTAAACAATTATATAATTAAGTGTATAGACAACAAATATTATTTTATGCCTTACTATGAAGCAGAAGAATCAATTGTAAATTCTATTCAAAGGTTACACAGGGCAGGCCATGCAAAAGCTTTTGAAGAGGATATAATTCTAAGAGCAATCAACAGGTATGAAAAGAAACATGCATTGATCTTGGATTACAAACAAAAAAAATTGATCTTACAATTATTTGGTGAGCAAAACTTGGTTGTATTAACTGGTGGCCCCGGCACAGGAAAGACTCAAACAATTAAAGCTATGGTAGAAATAGCGAAATCGTTGGGATATTCTAAGAGAAAAATCGCTCTTGCTGCTCCAACGGGGAGGGCGGCACGGGTAATGTCTGTTGACAGTCAAAATGGTACTACTATACACAGGTTGTTACATATTCAGCCTGGCATGTTGCCTGACTATAACCGAGACAATCCCTTGCCTTATGAACTACTTATAATTGACGAAAGCAGTATGTTGGATTTAGTTATGGGAAGACATTTTTTTGATGCTATAGGCGAGGAAACAAAAGTAGTACTAGTTGGAGATAAGGATCAACTGCCACCGGTGGGTGTGGGAAATATTTTTAAGGATATAATAGAGACTTCCATCACCACAATACATTTATCCACCATTTTTAGGCAGGAAGAAACGTCTCAAATCATTACCAATGCACACAGAATTAATAATGGTTATAATTTAGATTTAAAAGTATCTGAAGATTTCCATTTTGTAGAAAAGCAAGACCCGGTGCAAATTCTGGATTTTATAAAAAGAGGTTTTGCTAAGTTGATTCAAAAATACTCCATACTGGATGTACAAGTACTGTCACCAATGAAAAAAGGAGTTATAGGTATGGTAAACCTTAATCGTGAATTGCAATCAATCTATAACCCTGCTGCCGGACAGCCGGAAATATCCCTGAAGATTAATAAGTTTCGAGTAGGGGATAAGGTGATGCAGGTTATTAATAACTATTCTAAGATAATCTTCAATGGAGATATCGGGATTATAGAAGATATTGATTTTAATGAGGAAGTTACAATTATAAAAGTTAATTTTAATGGTAACT
>CAZBGG010000081.1:2559-5780 GCA_964491305.1 uncultured Methanosarcinales archaeon | reverse complement strand
ATAGGCCATAAGCTGAAAGGTATGAAGTATGAAATATTTAAATTTTTTCTCTGTCTGAAGAATGTAATCACATTAAAAAAGAAAAGTGGGAACGCCTGTGGATGGACGCTTCAATCCTCCCAGGCAACCCCGGCCCTTTCTCAATCTTGCTACCCCACAAGCGCCAGACCGAATAATTAGGGCTGCTCCCGTCAAGGCCTGACACGGTTCTTATTCAGGCCGGCCCTGTGGGACAAGATTTCACAGTCCAGACCTGGACCTGAGGTAGTCTTGAAACGCCTCTCCACAGGCTTCGACCCTGTCATAAATCCCGTTTACAGTAACAGGGGAGGGCTAACCCCCCGGTCTATCCCACAGCGGTCAAGAATTTAATTTTTTTTAAATACTTTTTGGAAGATGTTTTGGTGCAAGGACTTTAGTTGACAATCTATTCTGTTTTCTATTTGTTACTGTAGGTTATGTTTTTGATTATTATCGTCAAGAAAGAACTGAAAATTATGAACCTGCAACCAAAAGCACCGGGTGGGACTCGAACCCACGAATAATCGGTCTGCAGCCGATCGCCTTAGCCGCTTGGCTACCGGTGCGATGCAATAAAGGGCATTTTGAAATTATTTATAAAACTTTTTAATCATAGCTATTGAAAATTTTTCCTAAATATCTAAGTTAGATTCAATAACAAAAATTTTAATCATAATTAATAAAACTCTTAACAGCAAAGGAAATTACGAGCAAACCTGATGATGGCATACCTAAGACTTTTTTAAGAGACTCTCATTACTCATAACATTTCTCTGAAAAGCGCAAGTCAGGACCTTCTCTGGTTAGTTTACAGGCATTGCCTAATCTTTCTTCTGAGCACTCTCCAACTTCCGTGCCGTCTTCGCAGAATTGTTTTTCACCCACGATTCGAGCATCCACATTTAGATTGAAAGGTTCAACTATAAACAGACCAAATAACAAAAAAAATCCCAAAACCAATATGGCCGACGCGAGGTAAAAAAAACTTATTTCTCTTTCCATGGGTAATGATAGTTATTCCTAGTTTAAATAAATTTTGCTTTTTCATCTTTAACATCACTGGACACAGGACATCCTAGTGTGAGGTATTTAAATCTTTATTGTCCTCATATCAAGCAGGTCAAAACTGGCCTAAGTTTGCCTCTCCTCAAGGGGATGAAATAAAATGCGAAAAGCAAGGAGGTGTTTTAAATGGAAAACAACAAATATAAATTGGAAAAAAGTGTGGATGAAAAAAATCTGCCATTGAAAAGCTTCAAGGCGGGGCCTGTAAGGGCTACAATATGGGAAAATCTGACAGGTGAAAATTCTACCTTCAATACAGTTTCCATAAACAGGTCTTATAAAGACAAAAACGGTGAATGGCAGAGAAGTGGCGTTCTGAGGATTAATGATCTCCCAAAAGCCTCAGTTGTTCTAAACCAGGCTTATGAATACCTAGTTAGCAATAACAACCCGGAGATAAAGGCTTAGATGTCGAAATATAGCCATTTTCTGTTAAGTAAAGCAGGATTTTGTCCGACGAAATAAATTATTTTTCATTTTATTTTTTTAAAATTTCAGTTGTCCGGGCAAAAAGGCTATTAGAGTAAGATATTAACAAAGAATTATAAATAAGAAGGTGATACAAATGTTAGCACAAAATTCGGTGGAAAATATGGATGGCTCCCAGGAAAAAGTAGAAAAACAAAATGGCAAGAAGAAAGAAAAAAGTATTTTGGATTTGCCAGGTGTAGGCGCAGCTACTGCAGATAAATTAAGCGCAGTAGGTTATAGTGATTTACTTTCTGTTGCGGTTGCAAGTCCTGGAGAGGTAGTTGATGCTACAGGCATCACAGAGAGTGCGGCCAGAAAAATGATTAATTCGGCAAGGGAAACCCTTGAAATGGGATTTGAAGATGCAGATTCTATTATGAAGAAAAGGGAAAACATTGAGAGAATATCAACAGGCAGCAAAACTTTTGATGAATTAATAGGCGGAGGATTTGAGACGGGTGCTATTAATGAGGTGTTTTCTGAATTTGGCGGTGGCAAAACCCAGCTGGCGCATATACTATCCGTCAACATACATTGGATGAAGAATGAAAAAGAACCTATTGCTGTATACATTGATACTGAGAACACGTTTAGGCCCGAAAGGATAAAACAGTTGGCAGTTGGTGCAGGTATAGATCCTGACATGGCGCTTAAGCATATAAAAGTTGCCAGGGCGTATAATTCTGACCATCAGATGCTCCTGGCAGAAAAGGTTGAAGATTTGATAAAGGACAAAGGCCTAAATGTGAAGTTGATAGTCGTGGACTCTCTAACCGCACATTTTAGAGCCGAATTTATAGGTAGAGGAACCCTTGCGGAGAGGCAGCAGAAACTAAATAGACATATGCATACCTTACTAAGATTAGCCGATAAACATAATATTTCTATTTATGTGACCAATCAAGTTATGTCAAAACCTGATCAGTTCTTTGGTGACCCTACGGCAGCAATAGGAGGTCACATTGTAGCTCATGCCTCAACCTTTAGAATCTATCTTAGAAAGGGGAAAAAGGGTTGCAGAGTGGCAAAACTTGTTGATAGTCCCAACATGCCTGATGGTGAGTGTAGTTTTTTTGTTATGGAGGAGGGGATAAAAGACATCTAGCTTGCTATTTTTTATTAATTTTTATTTTGTTTGCGGAACCTTTAAATATAAGCAATTCTTCAGTTGCAAAATTGTTTATTAGGTGAAATAAGTATGTATGGAAATAATAGGTTTAGAGATGACGGGCCTAATGCGCCTGTTAGTGTTGGTGAAGAATTGAATGTAACAATTGAAGCCGTTGGAGAAAAAGGCGACGGAATTGCTAAAAAGGATGGATTTGTTCTCTTTGTACCCAATGTCAATGAAGGGGACAGGGTAAGAATTAAGGTGAACAAGGTTCTGAAGAAAGTTGGTTTTGCAGATGTCGTTGACAAAGCTTCAGTGGAAGAAGAACCCGAAGTGAAAGAGAAAAAACCTCAGGAGATTGAGTTAAGTGAAGAAGAGATGGCTAACGCAAGCGAAGACTTTGGAGAAGAAAGTGAAGATGCAGACTCCGATTCGTTGAAAGAAGACGATGACACATCCGAACTTGACTCAGACTCAGACGAAGAAGAGCCTGAAGCAGAAGATGCAGACTCCGATTCGTTGAAAGAAGACGATGACACATCCGAACTTGACT
>CAZBGG010000081.1:0-2459 GCA_964491305.1 uncultured Methanosarcinales archaeon | reverse complement strand
CGTTGAAAGAAGACGACGACACATCCGAACTTGACTCAGACTCAGACGAAGAAGAGCCTGAAGCAGAAGATGCAGACTCCGATTCGTTGAAAGAAGACGACGACACATCCGAACTTGACTCAGACTCAGACGAAGAAGAACCTGAAGCAGAAGATGCAGACTCCGATTCGTTGAAAGAAGACGACGACACATCTGAACCTGACTCAGACGAAGAAGAGCCTGAAGAAGGAAAAGTACAATAATTTTTTATATTTCAACTTTTTTATTTCTATTTGATGCGTTTGTTCATTGCCTTGGATTTAGATGAGAGAGTCAAGGAATACTTAGGTTATTTACAAAGGGTAATTCATTTGCCAGGGGACAAGTTGTCGCTGTCATCAGGCTTTCACATTACTTTGAAATTTCTCGGCGAGGTAAGTGAAGAGAGATTGGAAGCGTTGAGGGGTTCTTTGAGAGGAATTGATTTCAATGAGTTAAAGCTTAAGACATCCGGTGTGGGAGTATTTAGGAGAAAAGGCAAGGTCAGTGTAGTTTGGGCTGGCATTGAACCAAAAAAGGAAGTTGAAGACCTGTATCGAAAAATTGAAGACACTTTGGTAGAGGAAGGTTTCGATAGGGATAGGAGGTTTCATCCCCATGTCACAATTGCTAGAGTTAAGTATTTAAGTGACAAGAAAAGATTTGTGTATAATCTAAAAAAGATTGAAAAAAAAGAGATTCACATGAGCGTTAAATCGTTTGCTATTTTCCGTAGCCATTTGACGTCTCAGGGTCCTATTTATTCAGTAGTGGAAAAATTCTGGGCTAGCAAATAAAAAGATTTATAAATCAATCGTTGAACCAAGCGACTTAGAGCCAAAATACAATGTTGAGCTAAGCATTGCATAAAGCCGCCTGAGGCAAGAAAAATGGCGGAGAGGTTGAAGAAAATGAGTGAAGAGGATTTTTTAGTTCCTACGAAACAGTATTTAAAGACAGGTATACACATTGGTACGAAGTTCAGGACAAAGTATATGGAGCCTTTTATCTATAAGACCAGGCCTGACGGGTTGTCTGTACTAAATCTAAAAAGGATAGATGAAAGGATTGGAGTGATGGTCGACTTTTTATCCAGGTATGCTCCCGAGGAAATCTTGTTTGTCAGTAGGAGAGAGAACGGCTGGAAGGGTCTTAGGTTGATTCATGATTTGACAGGTGCCAGGGTTTTCCCAGGTAGGTATCCTCCAGGTATACTCACTAACCCGAACCTTGATAATTTTATAGAGGCGAAGGTAATGTTTGTAACGGATCCCTGGCCGGACAGAAATTCAGTTATGGAGGCCCTCAATATAGGTATTCCCGTTGTTGCTCTATGTGATACGAACAACCAATCCAATAATGTTGATTTGGTAATACCTTGTAACAATAAGGGTAAGAAAAGTCTTGGCTTGTTATTCTACATCTTCACTAAGAAGTACATGCTGAAGAGGGGAATAATAGGAAGCGAAGAGGAATTTAAGCACACAGTGGAAGACTTTACCGAAGAATAATTCTTATATTATTCTTCCCTCCAAAAATTGTTTTTTGGTTACTCATACATGCTGAGTATTTCCTTTATTTTTTCTTCCATTAATTCTTCACTGTCTGCCTCAAGGTTTATCCTTAGTATAGGCTCGGTATTAGATTTTCTTATGTTAAACCACCAATCTTTGTACTCTACACTTACGCCGTCAAGATGGTATGTCTTTCCATCCCTGTACCTTTCTTCTACTTTTTTCATAACTTTATCAGGGTTGGAAACTTCTCTGTTAATCTCTCCGCTCTGTGAATAAATTTTTAGTTCATTAACTAGCTCCGAAAACTGCTTTTTCTCCTTCAAAATAATATTTATTATTCTTACTATAGCCAGAGCACTGGATTCTGTATTGAAGTTTTCAGAAAAATAAAAGTGGCCTGATAGCTCCCCTGCAAAAACAGCTTCTTCTTCCCTCATCTGGGACTTGATGAAAGCATGACCCACTCTGCACATCAAGGCATCACCACCTTTTTTTTCAATTACTTCTTTTACCACTTTACTGCTTCTAAGGTCAAAGAATATCTTTCTACTGCCTTTTTCCAATAGGATGTCTTTTGCAATTAGCGCAGTTATAAAATCGCTTCTAATTATATTTCCTTTTTCATCAACAAAACCGCATCTGTCAGCATCTCCGTCAAAAGCAACTCCCAAATCAGCTCCTTTTTCTTTGACTTTTTCCTGAAGGTCTTTAAGTGTTTCGGACTTAAGTGGATTTGCTTCATGGTTTGGGAAGGAACTATCCAATTCGTCAAATAAAGGAATAATCTCGATATTGGGAAGCTCCAGAGATTTCAGTTCATACAGTCCCATTGAATTCGCGCAGTCAACAACCATTTTTATTTTCTTGTTTTCCGGATTATGGTAGTGTTCTTTAATAAAATCTTTATAGGATTCAATAATTTCT
>CAZBGG010000080.1:0-5792 GCA_964491305.1 uncultured Methanosarcinales archaeon | reverse complement strand
CTCCCCTCTATGCTCGCTCATGGCCAGCAACACCATGCTTCCTTCATTTGCTGATGCTATGTCTGATGTAATAGTAATTGCTATACAAAGCAACAAAACCAAGGGTAAAGTTTTTTGTAATATATGTGACATGATTATATCCAAATGCACGGATTTTAAAAAAGTTTTCTATTAAATTTGAACATTCTGAACCTTTACCAAAATATAATTTTTTTAGAACGAGAAAATTTAAAAACCATATTTTTTTGTCACAGCAGTAAAATAATTGTAAAGGTATATTGCGGATTTATTTTTATAAAATAAATTCAGAAAATCTATGATAAAAAGAGGTGATCAAAAATTACAACTTATTTTTCAACAGGAGGAGGAAAGGGTGGAAATGGACACGAAGCAGCTGTAGTGGCTGCAAAGAAAGCTCTTGAAAATTTTAAGGGTTCAAAACCTGATTTGGCATTGTGCTTCAGTACGCTTGATTACCACTTGGATGATGTGAGGAGTGGAGTTAAGGAAATAATTGGAAGCGATGTAACCATGGTTGGAGCATCTAGTACGATGCCCTTCAATCAAGAAAACGCTGAAAAAAGTACTGTTGTCGTGTCTCTGATAAGCTCGGATACTCATCTATTTTATGTATCTAGTACAAATGAAATAAAGCTAGATACTAAGGATAAGGTGGGTGAGCTAGTGAATAAATTTCCACAGGACATACCCGAAGATCATGAGTATAGGTCATTGATGATATTTGTGGGAGGTCTTGCTGGAAATAGTCAGGATGTTGTTAATTACCTTGATTTGTGGTTTGGAAAAGATGTTGCATTTACTGGTGGACTCGCTAGCGATCAGCTTAAGATGGAAGAAACGTTTGTTATGCATAATGATGAAGTGCTCTCAGAAGGGCTAGTATGCGTATTGATTGCTTCAAAAAAGAAGGTTTCAATTGGAGTGAGATATGGTCATCTTCCTCTTTCTGATGAGATGACTATTACCAAGTCAAAAGATAATGTGGTTTATGAGATAGATGGTAAGCCTGCCTGGGATGCTTATAGGGAAAGTATAAGGGAACCTGTTAAGATCAAAGATGGGTTTGATATATTTGATATGCAGGATCTTCAGGAAATCACCAATTTCTTATGTGTGCATGAATTCGGCTTGAAATTAGATGATGGGAATTTCAATATAAGAGCTCCCGTTCTGGTTAACAAGGAAGATGGTAGCATGGTCTTTATCCAACCTATGTTTGAAGGGACAAAGTTCAGGGTGATGTATGCTACGAAAGATTGGACTGAAAAATCCGCAAACTTAGCCATTGATGAAGCAATCAAAAAATTTCCCCAGGATTCAAAGGTTTCAGGAGCAATGGTATTTGATTGTTCTGCAAGAGGTATAATTATGCAGGATGACTACTCAAAGATTGTGGGTAATCTAAAAAATACTCTTGGAGAAGATGTTCCTCTGGTGGGCGTTGAAACTTATGGCGAAATAGTGAAGGATTATGGTGATGAATTTGTAATCATTTATAATACGACAATAGTAGTTCTTTTACTTCCTGACTAAATTCTGATTTTTACGCTGCACTAAGGATATCTTTTCAATTTTTTTAGGTTTTTATGAAAGAATAGTTGGTAGCGATCTTATTATTGTTATAGGTTTTGTGGGGAGGAAAATTACTTTTGCAATGATTTTGTGTTAGATTTGTTAGAATTCTTGAATATGAACGAAACATTTAAATAGATATATGATATTATACACTTTGTATAAACAATATTATTTAGGAGGGGAGGATAAATATGAATACATTCTGGTCAATGACTTATTTGGAGCCTCGGTGTAAGAATTGTGAATCCAAGGTTGATTATGGAGCCACGACTAGATGGGATGATAACTTAAAGGGACATATATGTTTATCCTGTGAAAACCCTCTTGAGCTAAAGGAACAAGATTAGGTATACTCTTGGATGTTTGTTTAGTCTTCTTATGATGTAAGTGATTTAGGATGAATGTTAATAAAACGTCTTAAAGAAATGGAAAATAACTTTTGAAAAAATATTTAAAGTGGTTCTTCCTTAGTATGGTATTGGGTTTATTTTACATAAAGAGGTGAGATTATATGCTAATAGTTGGAGTGAGTGGAAGTCCGAGAATGGATCAAAATTCAGAGAAAATTTTAGAGTATGCCCTTAATAAATTCAGAGAGGAAGGGCACGAGACCGAAAAAATATTGCTTAGGAATAAAACTATGAATCCTTGTATTGCTTGTGATGGATGTTCAGAGGCTGATTTATGCCAATATGATGATGAGGCAAATGAAGTTAATAAGATTTTGAAAAGGGCGGCGGCAATTTTTGTTGTTACTCCCGTCTATTTTGGTAGTATGACTGCTCAGATGAAGATTTTATGCGACAAAACGCTTCCTTTAAGGAGGAATGGTTTCCTATTGAAGGGAAAACTTGGAGCAGCAATCGCTGTTGGTAAGTCTCGGAATGGTGGCCAGGAATTGGCAGTGAAGGATATTCATTCCTGGATGCTTATTCATGGAATGCTAATTGCGGGGGATAATAGTCATTTTGGAGGAACTGTTGTTTCCGAGTTTGAGGATGATAAAATAGGAAAAGAAACAGTTGATGGTGTTGTGGAATCAATATCAAGTTATTTTAAAGTTAGTACATAAATTTTTTATGCTCCTTAATCGACAACAATCGTCGGCAGGGGCTCAAGCAGGCAAAAGTCCGTGCTGTAGGTATATGCTCCGGCGTTGAGAAAAACTACATTATCGCCTATATTTGGATTCTTTAGATATACTCTATACCTGAAAATATCTATGCTATCGGGAGTCTTACCCTTGATGGTGTAGGGTGTTCCTTCTTCTTGGGTTAGCTCTCCTTCAACTTCAAGTCTGATGTTTGTTACAAAGGTGTCCATGGCACCATTATAAACTGAACAACCTACAACAATTGTGCCATTATATATATTCATTATTCTAGTTTGTAGCTTCACAGCAGGTGCTGCGATAAATCTCCCTGGTTCTATTATGGTTTTTATATCATATTCTTCCAGCCAGTTTTTAAATTCAATAAGCTTTCTGAAAATGCTTTCTATGACATCAGCTGAATAATTTTTGTATCTGGTAGGGACTCCACCACCTATATTTATGCAATCAATCTTGTACATTGTTTCCTTTTCTAAAACGTTTTCCAGTTCATATCTCAGGTCCCATTCACTTATATTTTGGGTTTTCCTATGAAAATGTATCCCCAAGCTACTTATTTTTGGGTTGTTTTTTAGTTGTGGTACCATCTCGTTAATTTGTTGGCCAAAAAAACCGAAGACAAAGTGTTTGCCTGTGTGTATGGTTTTCTCCTTTAGTCTCAGCCGTAGAAGGAGGTTTATCTTTGAGTTAATATGTCCCAGGAAATGGAGCAGTAGGTCAAGGTCATTTTTATTGTCAACAACAAAACTCCTAATACCTTTATCGTATACCCCCTTTATCTCATCATCATCCCAACCCTGCGCAAAATACCATATCTTTTCAGGTGATTCTAAAAGGTCAACAGCATTAGGGCTGTGAACAGAAAATGAGCAATTCGTGTTATCTCTTAATATATAACCCACATCACGATTAGTCTTGAAAGAATATGAAACTTCATTTGCTACCTTTGAGATCTCTTGGAACCTTTGGAGGACTATTTGCTTGCTTAGGATAAATTGTGCATTAGTTTTCATATTTACTTATCCTCTGTACTGATTATTCCATCTTCTGAAAGTATTTCCATAGCCTTGATCATTGCAAGAGGGAAAGTTATGCTCACATCACCAACTACTGTCGCAGCATCGCTGTCATCCTTAATTTTCCCCCAACTTTTTGCCTCATCAGTGGTTGCTCCGCTCATGGAGCCTGAAGTGTGCCTTGCAGTTGTTAAATAAACTGCGTAATCAACCCCGCCATTGAGAAGGCAGGCAAGGATTGCATGATGCTTGCTCACGCCACCTCCTAGGCTTATCAAGCCCTTGAGATCATCTTGTGTTGTTGAGAAGAGGATATTTTTAAAATCCATTACCACATCCACTACAAAATCAGGCTTTTCCTGTTGGAACATAAATAGGTGAAAACCAAGACTACCATCAGTTATTGAAGGACAAAATATTGGGACATTATGTCTTGAAGCCATAGAAAGAATTGAGTTCTCATCATCAAACATTTTCCCAAACTCTCGAAGCATCCCGGAAACACTCCACCTATTGCTTTTCTTATACAAATCTTGCAGCATGGGCTTTATTTTCTCTTCAAATTTGCAATAGCTTTCGCTGGTAATGAGTATGTTACCTACTCGATTTACCCCTCTCTCATGTAATTCTATATCATCAGGCTTAAACTGTCCCAGCTTGAATTTTTCACCCATGGCCTTCATAATATCTTCCTCAATTGCTCCTGTAGTTGTAACTATGCAATCACAGAGGCCAAGCCTGATAATCTGAGCGAAAAATCCCCTCAATCCGGAAGTTACCATGTTTGATGTGAATGTTAGATAAATTTTTGCTCCACTTTTTTTCATCTTGGCTATTGCGTTTGTGGCATTACTTAATTCGACACTTTGGAATCCTACACAAGATAGATTGTCCGCTAAATCTTTGACAGTCATCCCTTTTTTCCAAGTAAAATCTTTAACTTCCATAAAATTACCTCCTCTTTAAGCTTTATAAAGTGAATTGAAAAATCTGGTGCTTTCTTACCTCCAAAAACTATTTTTAGATTTTCTCATCACAGTTGGCATAATAGACCTTTAAGTTTTGCTCGGAGTGACCGCCCCATATTTAATCCCATCTGCTATATCTTCAATTTCTTATCAAAATGTGACATATTGGGCTCCTTATTTTGGAACTCAAGAGTCATATAAATATTAACTTTAAAAATACTGATAATTTTATAATCGCTTTTCTAGTCGCTCGACAAATTAATAGTATTTAAAAAGTTTTCCCAGGGTTTATTCTATTTTTTGAATACCTGTTAGCTTTTAATAGGTGGAGAAAAGCATAGGAACTTTTTTAAATTAAATACTTTTACCGCTTTGCAATGGATATTCAAAAACTTCTTTCGTCGTTGCACCCCCTGGAGAGGTCTGTTTTTCCCTATCTTGAAGGATGCAGCTCAATGAACGAAATTATCAAGAGGTCAGGGTTGCAACCTGTTGAGGTAATGAGGGCTCTTGAATGGTTAAGTAATAAGGATGTTTTAACATTTGAAAAAAAGGTAGATGAGACTATTGAGCTGGATGAGAATGGTATTCATTATCTGGACAATGGTTTGCCTGAAAGGCGTGCTCTTGAAGCCATTAGGGATGGTTTTGATACAATAGGGAAACTAAACGAAGAACTCTCAAAACAGGAAGCTGGTGTTGCTATAGGTCAACTTAAAGCCAAGGATGCTGTTTTAATGGATAAAAAATTAACTCTTACAAAAACCGGAGAGGAGTTACTTCAAAAAAATATTCCCGAGGAAGACTTTCTAAAAAAGTTGCCCCTGGACAAAAAAACGCTGAAAAAGGAAGATAGACTTGTGTATGAGAATTTACTGAAGCGTAAGAGGGTAATCAAAGTAACTACAATAAAGGATTGGTTATACAAGCTAACCCCTACAGGAAAGGAACTTGTAAAACAAAAAATTTCCAGTGGGAATTTTATTGACACTTTAAAACCGGAAATGATAGCAGATGGCTCGTGGAAAGCCAAGAATTTCAGAAGATATGACGTGACCGTGAGAGTACCGAAAATACATGGCGGTAGAAGACATCCCTTAA
>CAZBGG010000079.1:0-5829 GCA_964491305.1 uncultured Methanosarcinales archaeon | reverse complement strand
ATACACCTATTAAGAGTTTTTGTTACTGTGACATAATTATGGTTTAACACATTTTTAAAGCAAGGCGAAAAAGTTAAATATAAGAATGCATCTGTTATACTTGGGATGAACAAATTAAAAAAGATTGTTTCAATCGTTGTTGTAGGTGGGGTTGCTTTGGCTTCCGTAGTAGGTGCTTTTTTAGCTTCCGATGATATCTTTAATGGTGAGAAAGAATTAGAGCAAAAGGACTTCACGACTTTGCAGGAAGAGCTTGACAAGGATACAAATACTTCTATGATGGATGCTTTGGCTGATGATTCTTCCGATGCAAAGGATGCTACAGATTACACAGGTCTCAATTGCTAAGCTAAAATATGATGAAGAGTTGATTTCTTGGGTTAGGCGTTCATGTAGCTTCTCCATAAGGTTTTTCTTGACAAAACATTTATAAATTGCTCATAAATCCTGAAAAGTGAGGATGTGGGCATTGGCTTGCCTGAACTCAAAAGATGAAAGAATGGAGGCCAAAAATGGGAGTTTATCAAAAAATAAGAGAATTGTGGAAAAAACCAAAGGAAAATCTAGGCGATATTTGGAAACAGCGCCTTATCAAATGGAGGAGGGAACCTGCAACTGTTAAAATTGACAGGCCTACAAGGCTTGACAGGGCTAGGTCTCTTGGTTATAAGGCCAAACAAGGTATTTTTGTTGTAAGACAGCGCCTTAAAAGAGGAGGTCATGTTCGACCGAAAATAAAGGCGGGGAGAAGACCCAAAGCGTATGGTTCTAGAAAGAATTTAACCATGCCTTATAGAACAATAGCTGAGCAAAGGGTGGCAAGGAAATTCACTAACTGTGAGGTTCTTAATTCTTATTGGGTAGCACAGGATGGTATCTATTATTGGTATGAGGTTATTATGGTTGATAAAAATCATCCATGTGTGAAGGCTGATAAAAACCTTAAATGGACTTCGGCTAAAAACAATAGTGGTCGTGTTTTCAGGGGTTTAACCTCATCATCAAAAAGTGCCAGGGGCCTAAGGAAGAAAGGTGTAGGCGCCGAGAAGTTGAGACCCAGCCGGAAGGCAAAAGGATATTAGTTGTTTTTTTGGACTTTATCTTTTATTTCTTTAATTTCTCCTCTTTCTATTAATTCGCTCAGTAATCCTTCGCTGAACATTTCTACAAAGTGCTCTTTCTCTACTTTATCCTTATCTTTTACATAATCAACTGCTTTTTCAAAGTCATCCTTTGCATTGATTTTATGGAGTTCTTTTACTGCTTTGATGTGTTTACAATCACCTTTTGATTTTAAGCGGTACTTAAAGTGAGGGCAAGTACAATCGCTTTTTTCCAGGCTAACTGTATAGTACCTTCCTTTTTGGGAGCTTTGAACAAGAAATATGTTTCCTTTTTTTCTTATGTACATCTTTTATGGTATTTATTTTATTTTATTAATTTTTATGTTTTGATTTCATTTGCTATTACTTGCTTTTTTCCTTCGTATTCACTAACCTCACCGACTATATTCAACCGTGCATTTCTTTTTATATCAATTGGCTCAAAAACTACCACATCAATCTGTTGCGTGGTATCTATCTTTAGAATTGTAACTGTGCCGGCGTTTCTAATATCTTTAACTTCTCCAACCAGGCTGACTATTTCGCCATTCTCATGTGTCTCCAGGGCCCTCAATTCATATGGCTCAATTTTTTCTGAAACCAGAAAAATTGCAAACATGCCTACTATGCTTGCTGTTATTGCCAGTTTAAGCAAAGTTTTATCCTGCATGTAAATGGATTGGATCTTGTTAATTATATGTTTTGTTTCTTTTTAAGATAAAATATTTCATATCAGCTCGGAAATACTTACAGTAAATTAATAAATTCTAAGTTTATCTGTTATGTAGCCTATAGCTCCACCAAAAAAGGTTATTACCGGGCCAAAGGTGACGATTAAAAGGAGCATAAATTTTAGCCTGGTTTCTATTGCTTCTGAAAAAGTGCATTGGATACCTTCAGTGAACATAAAGCACATATGTGGGAGTCCCTGGCTTTCAAGGACAATATCTATTGTTACAAGAACTATCGTATATATTAAAGACAGGACTATGGTAAAAACAAGACCGTATATGCTTCCCTTTTGCCAATTTTTCATTTTAGTTTTTGGGTTCTCTTTCCCTTTATCTTTTTGTTGGCCTCATGTAATCTAAGAAGTTTGTTTTTTGCCCCAATATGCTCTATTACTGAAGCTGAGTTAACACAGCCCAGCTTCAGGGCATATTTGATGTCATTTTTTATCATAAGTCCTGCCAAAAAAGAGGAGCCAAATGCATCCCCTGCTCCCGTAGTCTCCTTTACTCTCACTTTTTCTGAAGAAACAAAGTAGTAATTATTTTCTGAATACGTGTATGCCCCTTCTTTTCCGTTTGTTATTGTAACAATTTTTGGACCATAACTGCTTATTTTCTTCAAGAGGTCTTTTATTTTATGTTCTCCTGCAAGAAGTTGTGCTTCTTCCAGGTTCAGGACCAAAAAGTAAGTATTTCTAAGTGGTTTTTCCAGATACTGGAAGCCCTTTTTTGCGAGATAACTGCTGGGATTAAAAGCCACTTTTATACCTCTTTTGGCGGCAAATTCTGTTAGTTTCACAAAAGTTTTATAGCTTTCTCCCATGAGGGAGCAGAAGTAAAACCATTTGCAATCGAGCATTTTTTTATTTAAATTACCATATTTTAATTCATTATTTACTCCTTTATATGTGAGGATTGTTCTTTCATCTTTTATGCTGTTAAGTATTACTGAATATCCACTTTTACCTTTTGTTTGTGTCCCTATGAACTCCACTCCCTCTTTTTTTAGGGAACTTATTATTGAGTGAGAATTCTCATCTTCCCCCAGACTTCCGCAAAAGGCAGTTTTTAGTCCAAGTCTTGAAAAGGATACTGCAGTGTTTGTTCCTCCTCCCCCCAGTTTAAATCCAATATCATTTATCAGGATTTTTGAGCCTGACTCATAAGCTACAAAATCTTCTTCTTTACCATTATGTATGATTGATATCATTTCAGTGTCGGTTTTTGCAAAAACATCTATTGTAGCTGAACCAAAAGTTATTACATCATACATTTATAAAACACCTTTTTTCATTATTTTGATGTATTATTTTGAAGGTAATCTTTTTAAATCTTTTGGGCACGTGTTTCTTTGTGTTAAACCATAATTATATTATAGTAGCAAAAACGTTGGAATAAACAGGGGGGTTTCAAAAAGATTTAAATAATAACCAAGATTACGATGCTTCATGGAAAAAATAAAACCCATCTTGAATTTTGATGATTTGAAGACGCTGAATGTAGTTGAAAGGAAGCAAGAGTACCATAACAGTTTTGATAGATTGATGGATGCAAGAGAAGAGCTTTTCGACAAAAAGTTGAGTGAGGGTTTGGATGTTCACAGGAAATTTCTGAAAGAGTGTTTTACTACAAGATAGTCATTCTTTATTTAAATATTATACTCAGTGCTCCTAAATAACCCAAAAGTTTATATAATTGTGTTATCCCTGTATCTTTTATGGGACAACAGGAAGTGTATAATTTTCTGAAAGATAATAGGGGCGAGTGGTTTACGTCTAAGCAGATTAGTGAGGCTACCAATGTTTCTATTGGTAGTGTTACAATGAGCCTTAAGAAGCTCAGGAAAAGCCAGCTTATAAAGTATAAAAACTCAGGTAAAAGAAACGAATACTATTATATGTACAAATAAATAATTGAATTTCTTGCCTTTATTGTTCTTAGTAGAAAAGATGGTGGAAAGCGATAATGAGTTTGAAGTTCGGATAATTGGTTCTTTTGCGACATCTTCTCTTTCTAATGATATTTCCCGTTAAATATTTATATTCTGCCAGGTTCTTGGATGGGCATGGTAAGGATTTCAGTATCTTTAGAAAAAAGTGTCCATGAGAATGCTTCAGATTATTTTGAGAAGGCTAAGAGGGCAAAGAAAAAAATTGAAGGAGCAGAGCTAGCGCTGGAGAATACCAAAAAAAAACTAAAGAAGATTGAGAAAAAAAGACCTGAAGATATTGAAGACCAGGTAATAAAGAAGAAGACAAAGAAAGAGTGGTATGAAAAATTCAGGTGGTTTTTTGCCAGTACAGGACATCTGGTTTTGGGTGGAAGAGATGCAACAACCAATGAGATTCTTATTAAAAAGAATACGGCCAGGGAAGATATTGTATTTCATACGGATATGGCTGGCTCTCCCTTTTTTGTTATTAAAAAAAATGGTAAGGAGATTACTGATGATACTCTCCAGGAAGCAGCGAATGCCACAGCAGTATTTTCTAGAGCTTGGAAGTCAGGCATTGCATCAACTGAAACGTTCTACGCTTATCCTGAACAAGTTACAAAAGAGGCTCAACATGGGGAATTCTTGCCCAAGGGTGCATTTATGGTAAGGGGGAAGAATACCTACATAAAGCCAGAGATGGACTTGGCAATTGGTTTATTTGATAATAAGGTTATGTCTGGGCCTCTTAATGCTATCAGGACCCATTGCAAGAATTACATTGTTCTGGAGCAGGGGGAGAAAAAACCAAGTGACATAGCAAAGGATATTAAAAAGATCTTAAAGGGTCCAGATAGTGATGAAATAATAAGAGTCCTGCCTTCCGGTGGTTGCAGGGTTAAGGAAGTGTATTATGAAGACAGCCAGAAAAGATGATTCCCACAAGGGGGAAAACGGCAGGCTTTTGGTTATCTGTGGTAGCAAGGATTTTCCTGGTGCGGCTTATTTGGCTTCTGCTGCATCCATTGCATCACTTAGGACGGGAACTGATATTGTTACCGTGGCAGCTCCTGAAAAAGTTGCCTGGTCAATCAACTCTATAAATCCCGATATTATTACAGTGAAGCTGAAGGGGGATTTCCTTGGAACGGCTAATAAATCTGAATTACTAAGAGAGATTGAAAGGCACGATGTTATCTTATTAGGGCCAGGAGTATCAGATAAAGGAGATACCCAAGAATTAGTTGAAGATTTAATTACTTTAAAAAAACCGAAAGTCCTGGATGCGGATGCCCTTAAGATGGTTGATTTGAACCGGTTAAATAACTCTATACTTACCCCTCATATGGGTGAATTGGTAAAAATATTGGAAAATTCACAACTAATTTTTAAGCCGGGTTCAGATGATTTTGATGAGTTGAAAAAATATGTTGGCAGTAATGTAATCGTTTTAAAGGGGAAAAAGGATCTTATTATAACCCGTAATACTATAATTGAAAATGAAACAGGTAATCCCGGGATGACGGTGGGTGGAACAGGGGATGTTTTATCTGGTGTCTGTGCGGGTTTGTTAACACAAGGTTTTGAGCCTGTTGATGCTGCATACTATGGGGCAAAGATTATAGGAAAAATAGGCGATGGGCTTAAGGAGAAGTACGGCTATGGTTTTATTGCCAGTGATTTTTTAAGCTTAATTGCCGAAAATGTAAAGGATGAGTTGGGTTAGGGGCTATTATCTTATTTGTTTTAAAAACAAAATTTAAAAAGATTGGATAATTTGCTCAAATGATTTAAGGTAGGTGGAAATAATGGCTGAAAAAAAAGTTACTAAAGAAATGGGTATTATGGAAGTGGTTCAGATGCATCCTGCTGCAGGTCGTGTATTTGCAGAGCATGGTCTTGGTTGTGTGGGTTGCGCGGCTGCGAAATTTGAAAGCATAGAGCAGGGGGCTAAGGCCCACGGCATGGATGATTCAACTATTGATGATTTGGTTGAAGCTCTAAATAAAGCGATTTCAGATTGATTTTTTAATTGCTCATTCTTTTTGGAGTTCATCAAGAA
>CAZBGG010000078.1:0-5848 GCA_964491305.1 uncultured Methanosarcinales archaeon | reverse complement strand
AGGAATAGCTAAATTTTTAAACTTAAATCCATTCTCAAGAGATATGAAAATATTCGCAGCAGGAGATATACACGGAGATTTTGGCCTTGCAAAAAAATTGGCTTCGAAAGCAAGCAAGGAAAAGTGTGACTTGGTTATACTAACTGGCGATTTAACCCATATGGATAGAAGTTCGGATTACATCATAGGTCCTTTCAAGAACAGGGGTCTAAATGTTGTTTTCGTTCCTGGAAACCATGACAGCTTCGCGACTGCAGATTTCCTATCTGAGATCTATAAAATTAAAAATCTGCATGGAAAAGGAATTGCTTATGAAGGAATAGGATTTTTCGGAGCGGGGGGTGCCAATATTGGCATGGAAAAAATGGAAGAAAAAGAGATTTTTTCCACCCTTAGGGAAGGCTTTGAAAGGATTAATTATCTTGATAAAAAAATTATGGTAACTCATGTCCACCCAATAGACACAAAAATGGAAAAGTTTACATCCGTTTTTCAGGGAAGTTCAGGAGTAAGAAAAGGGGTTGAAGAGTTTGGTCCTGACCTCCTTCTTTGCAGCCATGTGCACGAAGCAGAAGGAATTGAGGAAAAGATAGGCAATACAAGAATTATAAACGTTGGAAGAAAAGGAAGATTTATTGATTTATAATGGATTAACAAAATTAGCCTCAATTCCTAAATCAAGAGAATTCTATTTGATCAATTTCCCAATAAACCTTTTTTGTTCATATCCTCTCAACAAGATAATTTTTTAGGCTATAGGGGCACGGGAAGTGCCTGTGAGGCTCCTGTTTAATAATATCTTCAAGCCTGCCATAACCATAAGTAACCGCCAATGATAATGCGCCGGCCCTTTTAGAAAAAATTATATCGCTTGCTGTGTCCCCTATGTATGGTACAGCAGAACAAGAACTATTCTTTACTTTATCCCTTATAACAGCCGCCTTATAATAACAATCTCCCAAAATTTCCTGAAAAGCATCATATATACCCACTGCGTCTAAGTCTTCATCAAGCCTGTGTTGAGGGTGCGCACTGATTATAAATTTGTGGGCCTTTCCATCAATCGAGTTAATTAAATCAACAACCCCATCATAAAGTTTTACAGGGTGTTGTGGAACCACCTCATCCAAAGCCAACTTGTATTTTTCTATAAGCTCCTTATCGGAACCATCCATCCTAAAATACCTATACATTTCCACACAGGAGCCCTTTGCCCTGGCTTTTAAGCCCTCCACCGATAAGGGAATATCTGTATCAGGGAATTTTGTGTATCCTTCTCCAGATAAAACATTGTAATTAGCAACAAAAACCTGTTCACTATCATCCCACAACGTCCCACTAACATCAAATATAATTTTATCAAATTTCATTAATAATACCCGGGGGATAAATTTTATTGAACCAAAAAAATTTTGGGATTTAAAAATATATTGCAATCCCTTAAGCTACGAAAGCTAGCGAGTGCAGGGCAGGTTACAATCCTGAGCTGTGCTCTGGACGTTCCAAAAAACGCTTTCTGTTATTATGCCCCTTCCAAATCTGATTATTCTGACAGTTTTTAATGAAAGTTTTAATTTACTTTTGCCAGACCTAAGGTTGAGATTCTTTTTTAATTATCATATCTGAAACCTTGTAAGCGGAAGCTATGGCACTTTCTATATCAGGGTATTCATAAAAATCTCCCGAAATAAAAAAGTTATTGCCTAAATCCAGATTTGGAAGTTTTTGTCCTGGATATACAGTGGGCATTGCGTTTTCTATCTCTGATTCTTCAATAATACTATAGTTTTCTTTCTTAAATAGCACACTGACATCTCCTAATTCCTTATTTTTATCGATGGTAGCTATTACATGCTCGTCTTCACTAATAGAATACAAACACCTGAAATTTTTATCATAATATGGTCCTGCTGCCACCACCCAAGGATATTTAAGCTCACCCTTAACATAATAACACTTGGTTGTTGAATACTCAAGATCAAATTCAGTGTTTAAAAGTTTGGCGGCGGAAGGAAGTGGTATAGCAAGCACAACGTAATCAAAATCCTCTTTATAAGTGTCTCCTCCTGTTGAATATTCCAACACTTTCTTACTTTTGCCAACAATTTTATTCACATGTGTCAAAAAAGAAACCTCACAAATTTTACTATCATCAAGTTGTTGAAGTAACTCTTGTGTAACCTCAAAAGGACCGCCCTTTAAATAAAATCCTCCGTCTTTTGAAATAGAAAGGAAATTTTTTATATGATTTACACATATTTTTGCAGAAAGCTCATAATTTTTTGTTTGAAAAAGAAATTGAAGCATAGGATCAAACAGAATTTCTCTTAAAGTGGAATAATCTTCACTCCATTCCTTCATTGTCATAGAATGGAGTCTCTTAGCTTCTTCAGAATCTGTTTCAAAATCAAACTCTATCTGTTTCATATAATCTTGTAGGTTTCTGAGTTGGTTTAAATCCACTTTTAATATTTTAGCGATTAGTTTTCTTTGTAATCTCTTAAAAAATGATAAATCCTTTTCTTCTAAAATAAAAGGAGCAAATTGTGTAAATGACATCAATTTATTGTCTTTATATGATCCAAATAAAGACAGCTCTGTTCTTTCAGAACCTTTAAAATTAAGTTCATTAAGCAACGACTGTATGTAGTAGCTATTTTGTGGAAAAACTCTTACTGCCCTGGAGGCTCTTCCTCCAGCTAACGCTTGTGTTTCAAAAATTTTTACAGATATTCCATTTTTAGCAAGCTTGAAAGCACAAGAAAGCCCACTGATTCCAGCACCAATAACTGCAACCTTACATTTCATTTTCAAACCCCCCTATTGAACCTCTTTTGGAAGTAGTGTCCTTAAATCATCATCAAGATAAGGTTTGATTGCCTTTTTAGCAAAAAAATACGCTACACCTCCAAAATGTCTTCTAACTTCTTCAATAACACCAATAACATTTTCAATGCTGACATCAACATTCTTTATTTCCCCATTATCATCCACTTCAATTCCTTCAACCTCATTTATTATATTCATTATAACTTTTTTTTTTGATACACTACAATACTGCTTAATTATGTCTTCAAGCATTTCTTTATAAAGGTTAGAATTTTGGTTTACTAACATAGATAAACAAGAGGGCATTTTCTTTAAAAGCTTTTTTATTTTTAAATCTATTATATTTTTATTGAAAAATTTTCCACGAGAATAAATCTGTTTAGCCTTTTTTTTGATTGACAGATTGTTTCAAACAGAAAAAAAGGTATCTTAACCCTTGATTACACCCTGCGGCTCAAGCTCCACAACCTTTGTTGAGACCCTTGCATCATGCACAGTATCAACAACATTAATCACATTTTTATAAGCCAACGGCGCTTCTTCCGCCAAGGACTTTGGATGAGTTGCCTTGCTTACTATGCCCCTTTCCAAAAGCTGTTTTTGTATATCCTCTCCTTTAAAGCTCCTTATGGCTTCATTCCTTGACATGGCTCTTCCGCTTCCATGGCAACTGCTGCCGAATGTCTTTTCTAAAGCGGTATTTGTCCCTTTGCAGATGAAAGAATTTGTCCCCATGCTTCCCGCTATAATGACTGGCTTATCTGGATAAGACCTCGTAGCGCCTTTCCTGTGTATATACATCTCCCTGCCGTTAATCTCTTCAAGTTTCACTATATTATGGGCGATGGCATAAACCGTATGCATCTCCATATCTTCCCAGTCTTTCCTAAAAACTCTCTCAAAAGCTTCCCTTATCCAATGCGTCATCACAAGCCTGTTGACAAAAGCATAATTCACAGCGCATTGCATGGCTTTAAAGTAATCCTGGCCTTCTTTTGAATCAGCAGGGGCGCATGCCAACTGCCTATCGGGGAGAGCAATACCGTATTTTTTAACAGCCTTCTCTTGGAGTTTTAGATGATCAGAGGCTACCTGATGCCCTAGACCACGGCTACCACAATGGAGCATAACCATAATCTGCCCTTCCTTCAGCCCAAGTTTTTCAGCATACTCACTATCATGCACCTTGCATACCCTCTGAAGTTCAAGAAAATGGTTTCCTGCACCTAAGGTTCCCAGTTGCTGTAGCCCTCTTTTCTTTGCCAAATCTGAAACTAACGCAGGATCTGCACCCCCCATACATCCCATCTCCTCCGTTGCCTCAATATCTTTTGCAACGCCATAACCATTCTCAACCGCCCAATTGACACCCCTCTTCAATACTTCATCTAGCTCATTAGGTCTTAACCTTAGCTTACCTTTAGCCCCTACACCAACAGGAACCTTATTATATAGTTCCTGTATTAGCTCATTTAATTTAGGCTTCAGCTCCTCCATTGTAAGATTTGTTCTTATTGAGTTTATTCCACAATTAATATCAAAACCACAAAGCCCAGAAGAAATAATCCCTTCTTTAGAATCAAAAGCAGCAACGCTACCCATTGGCAAGCCGTAGCCGAAATGGGCGTCTGGTAATGCAACAACCGGCTCTAATACGCCTGGAAGGCAGGAGACATTACTTAGTTGTTGTATTGTCTCAGGTTCCATAGTGTCATATATCTGTTGGTTGGCAAAAAGTTTGCCGTCAACCAGCATACCCTCTCTCGAGGATTTAGGCAAAAGCCACTCATAATCATTAATTTGTTGAAGTTTGTCTTTCATTTTAATGGAACAGAAACTTGTAATGTTTTTAAATGTAACCTTCCGTATTAAATGAAAGCTTTAATAATTATTATTATCTTGCGCCAATTAACATCATATGTATGATTTTTATTAGAAGACAAATAACGAAAAACGAAACTAAAAACATATAATTTGTCTTAACGATAAGAGAGCACTATTAATTGCCCTAATCAAAATTTCTCTGCTCCGATGATAAAAGCGATCTTAATTTTATACTTAAACCTTCATCCTTAATATCTGGTATAAGAAACCAAGATTAAAGCGTTCGCTAAAACATTGACAGCCGCAAAAAGATTTTTGCTATGGGAAAAAATTAATATTCATGGCCAGGACAAAGAATTTTTATGTTGAATCTACTAAGTTTTTTTATGCTTCTCCTGAATTTATCGGAGTCGCTGGTTGGTAGATCAGTTCTTCCGTATCCTTTATAGAATATCGTATCACCAGAGAAAAGAATACTTTCTTTAGGATACCAGATGCAGATTGAACCCTTTGTGTGTCCAGGAGTCTCTATTATAAACAAATCTTTATCAATTACAACAGGCTTTAAATTAGCCTTAAGAATTTTTTGAGCAAGGTTTTTATCCAGTACCGTCCCATAGGGATCGTTTCCCAAACATTTAATCGCCTTCTCTGAAGCCAAAAGCTCTGAATTTTTGAATACTTCAAAATTTCCTATGTGATCATAATGAAGATGGGTATAAATAACTTTATCAATGTCATCAATATTTACTACACCTTCCAGGGCCTTAATAAGCTCATCACGGTCGTTCTCATGGCCTGAGTCAATTAGTATTTTTTCACCTATATCAAGAAGATAGCAGTTAGATATCCCTATAAACTTATAAACATTTTGACCTACTTCTTCCATTTTCAACGGTCTTTTTTTCTCCTTGAACTTATCAAATACCATTTTTTTACCTCAAATATCAACAACCACCCTTGCCTTGTAGCCTTCAGATGTTTCTTCAAAAACAAAGTTGTAATAAGTCACTGCCTTAACAACGGTTCCTCCTTTTTCAGGGACTACATCTTCACCAAAGGCATCAGCCACAATGCTTTTATCAGTTATCTTCTTCACCTCAAAATCATTAAAAAACATACCATCAATATCCACAGAGGCAATAAGGTACTGGAGCCAGTTAATCATCAAGTCTCCCTGATTTTCACCTTCGAC
>CAZBGG010000077.1:0-6024 GCA_964491305.1 uncultured Methanosarcinales archaeon | reverse complement strand
AGTGTTCACAACACAATCTATCTTTTCCTGAAAATATTCCTGGCCAGGTTAAGCCCGAAATCTTGGCTGATTTCCAGGAATTGGAAAAATGCTATAACGGGAAGTGTTACAGGGCCTGTACCATTATTTGTGGAAGAATTATAGAGGTGTGTTTGCACAGGAAATATTTTGAAGTTGTAGGGGTTGATTTGTTGGAAAAAAATCCAGGCATAGGTCTTGGAAAATTGATTGCTAAGATGTCAGAAAAAAACATTTGTCTTGATCCCGGATTGCCACAACAGATCCATCTTATTAATCAAGTCAGGATATACTCAGTGCATAAGAAAAGTGAGAGTTTCTATCCGACAAAGGATCAGACATATGCTATGATTCTTTATACAATTGACGTAATAAGGAAGTTGTTTTAAATGAAAAAAGCGCTGGCAGTTTTGATAATAGCAATTTTGGTTGTTGTAAGCATTCTTTTTGCTTTAGGGGAAGTTGAAGTCTATATGTACGCAATTTTTCTTATTGCTGGTTATTTATATGTGAAGTTTGTCCAGCCTAAGTTATAAGGACTATGGTTTTTCTGATTCTCAGGATGTGAAAGTCTGAAGAATTAGCTGTTGAAAAGGTTGTTAATTGCTTAGTACATTGAACAAGTCAGCTTTCGAAATAACACCTTTAGCTTTCTCCTTTTCGAATACTACAACCAGAGGATAGTGCTTTAGTATTTGCGTTACAAGCGAAATATCTGCATTTTTTGTTATAGTAGGTGGAGCGTCCCTCATAATCTCTTTTACTTTATTTTGCTTAGTCTTACCTTCTCCCAGAGCGTCAAGCATTATACTGTCTGAGATAATCCCGATTACTTGTCCTTCCCTAAACACCGGGATTTGTGAGATGTTGTAGTTTTTCATTTTTTTAATGGCTTGTTGGATGGTGTTTTCGGGCCCTATGGATTTTATGTTTTTTTCCATTATATCCGCTGCCTTCTTTTCATTTTTTTTAGTGAGGGATCTTATGGTATTAAAAATCTGCTTATATTTAGAATACGTAGGATCCAAGCGGCCACTTTCAACCTTTGCAATGAAGGATTGGGACACCCCTGCTTGCTGTGAAAGCTCTTTTTGAGTTATTTGTAGATTTTTTCGGAGTTTTTTTAATTGCTTTATGTCTTCTAGCATCCATCGTCAGGATTGATAATTTATTTAAATAATTTATTCTTATAGGAATATTATTTTCAGTACATTTTAAAAACTATAGAGATTCAGCTCTGAAGTGTTAGATTTAATACGAATTTTGGGGGGATAAGATGAGCGGAAAATATTTGTTTACTTCTGAAAGTGTTACGGAAGGACATCCGGATAAGATATGTGACATAATAAGCGATAGTGTTTTGGACGAAATATATAATGAAGACCCTGACGCTAAAGTTGCTGTTGAAACATTTACCAAGACAGGATTGGTTATTGTTGGAGGGGAAGTAACCACTTCTACTTATGTTAATATTCCTGAAATAGTAAGAAAAACCTTACTTGAGATTGGATATGATAATGGAATCAAGGGCTTAAATGGTAGTAATTGTGGTGTTCTTAATTGTATAGAAGGTCAGAGTCCCGATATTTCACAAGGTGTGACCGAAGGCAATGGATTGTTCAAGGAACAAGGGGCTGGTGACCAAGGGATGATGTTTGGTTATGCTACAGATGAAACAGAAGAATTAATGCCTTTGCCCATAATGCTTGCCCATAAATTAACTAAAAAATTGAGAGATTTAAGGAAGTCAGGTGATATAGATTACCTTGGTCCTGATGGAAAAAGCCAGGTTACTGTTGAATATGATGGAAGACATAAGCCTAAAAGAGTTACGACTGTTGTGGTGTCTTCACAACACAGGGAAGATATAACTCACGATAGGATTCAAAAGGATATAGTAAATAAGGTTATCAAGCCTGTGTGTAAAGGTTGGTTGGATGAGAGTACGGTTTTTTATGTGAATCCGACAGGTAGGTTTGTTATTGGTGGTCCCCATGGTGATGCAGGTCTTACAGGGAGAAAAATAATTGTTGATACTTATGGTGGTATGGGTCGTCACGGAGGTGGAGCCTTCTCAGGAAAAGATCCCTCTAAGGTTGATAGATCGGCAGCTTATGCAGCGAGGTACATAGCCAAGAATATTGTTGCTGCAGGATACGCAAAAAAATGTGAATTGCAACTTGCTTATGCTATAGGCGTAGCCGAGCCTGTTTCAATTAAGGTAGATACCTTTGGTACCGGAAGGGTAAGTGAGGAACAACTTGTTAAGGCTGTGAGAAAGATTTTCCCCACTAAGCCAAAGGATATGATTGAGACTTTGAAGTTAAGGAGGCCCATTTATAAGAGGACTGCTGCTTACGGACATTTTGGAAGAGAAATATTCTCCTGGGAGAGCATCGATAAAGTAGATGAGCTAAAAAAGTTTTTGGGTTAAATTTTCTCTGAAATCTTACTAACTTTTTCAATTATTTTTTTTCTCATCTTTTACGATACGATTTTCCATCAAAATGTTGCCCTGGCATATGGTGGTGTCCACGCAGGAGCCATTTGCTGAGTATACTATATTAGATGTCAGATTGTAACAGGGTACCATTTCTGGAACTTTAAGATTTACTAATATAAGGTCAGCATCGGCTCCCTCTTTGATTAATCCGGAGTCTAAAGAAAAAACGTCTGCTCCTTTTTTTGTCGCTATATCTAATATTTGTTCTGCGGAGAGGGTGGTCGGTTTATGATGTTCTTTTTGGAGCAGAGAAGCAAATTTCATTTCCTCAAACATATCTAGATTGTTATTTGATGAGCAACCGTCTGTCCCAAGGATAACTTTTACATCTTGAAGTTTTGGGTAGTTAAAGGGTCCTTTTGACGATAATTTCATATTGCTTGTGGGATTATATATTAGAGCTACATTCTTTTCTTTGATAAGTTTTATTTCATTATCATCCAGCCATACAGAGTGGGCTGCAAGGAGATTTTCTCCAAGAATTCCAATACTCTCTAGGTATTCAACGGGCCTCATTCCCTCTTTTTCTACACATATTTTGGTTTCTTCTTCAGTTTCGGACAGGTGCATATGCATAAGTAATTTATTTTTTTTTGAGAAGTGCCTAGCGAATTCAAAGCCTTTTTTGGAGAGAGTATAGATGGAGTGTGGTCCAATTGAATGGGTGATATTTTTGTATTTTTTTGAGGTTTTTATCAATTTCTCATTTATTTTTATTTGTTCCTTTAGTTTATTATCATCGAAGAAATCAATTAGAACTTCACTAAGCGAAGCCCTCAAGCCAGAATCTTCCACTGCTTTAGCTGTGGCTTCATAGTGCCAATACATATCGTTAAAAAAAGTTGTGCCTGTTTTAATCATTTCAAGGCAAGCAAGGCGTACTCCCCAGTATACTTGCTCAGGAGTGAGTTTATTCTCAATTGGCCAGATTTTCTTTTCAAGCCATTCATTAAGTGGCATGTCATCTGCATAACCTCTTAGAAGGGTCATTGCAGAGTGTGTATGTCCATTGATAAATGAAGGAATTATAGCCATGCCTTTGGCTTCAATTGTTTTTTTTGCAGTTGCTTTGATTCTTTTTGAAATTTTTTTTATCTTTTTGCCTTCTATCAAAATATCTGTCTCTGAACCATCTAATAAAACATTTTTTATGAGTATGCTCATCCTAAATCCTCGATAATATTTTCAATAAGTTTTAACATGTGCTTTTTGTTTAGTTTCCTGTTTTTTTCAATTTCTGAATTATCAAATTTCCCAATACCATTGGCATAATTGTCTACTACTGAAATGTTTGCATAGTCAATTCCAAGCTCTTTGCATAGAGTGGCTTCGTTTGCCATGGTCATTCCCACAACATCAGCAAATTTTGAGAGGAGATTTACCTCTGCTTTTGTTTCAAATCGTGGCCCTTTTGTCTGAAAATACACGCCCTCTTTTATAATCTTGTTTAGAGTTCTTTCAGCTATATTTATTATCTTTTCACGTAATTCTTCTGAGAGGCCAAGCATTGTAAAATTCATATCAGAGTCAAAGTAGGTTTGATTATTAAAGAGGTCCAAGTAATCGTGAGGGATCATAAAACTGCCTGGTGGGATATCTCTTCTAAGGGAACCACAGCTGCTGATTGAGATAATTTTTGTTATGTTCTCATTTTTCAGGGCAGCAATATTTGCCTTGTGGTTTATCATGTGGGGAGGCAGCCCATTTCCATGCCTTTGAACAAATATACAATCCTTCCATGAGAATATACTAGTTCTCCCAAATTTGTTATGGGATTCTTTGACTTTATTGGAAGAGAATTCTTCCATGAAGGAAGAGCCGACAATCATTCCGAGCATTTTAGAAAGTAAAGAACAATATTTTAAATAATTTATTGCCTACCTCTTATATAGATAGTAAGAGTGTACACAATAACAACGGATATGGCTCCGGCCAGGAACCAAAAGGCTATATCACTTGGGAGATGTTGCCATATACCTCCTGTAGCCTCTCCGTTTTCGATTTTTTCCATCATAACTCCTACAGTTTCTGGTGTTTTTTCTTTCGTTTCTTTGAAGAAGGCTAAAATACCGCCAATGCCAATCGCAAAAATCCCTGCCGGAAGTATGTTTTTGAAAAGGGACTTTAGACCTCTCTTTTTCTGGGGAGCAATTATGATGTATTTGTTGGCGAGCTTATAGTGCAAAATTTCACGTCCTTTTTTGCTATAATGAAATTCATCAGCATTTACGAGTCCTGACTTTGTTAATTGCTGGAGATTATAGTGCACAGTGGATATGGGCAATTTCAATTCTTTTGCTATCTCTGATTCCGTGGCCTTATTTTCAGCAAGATATTCTAGAATTTTTTTTGCTGATTTGTTGCTCACAGCATTAGCAATGTTATTTATCTGGTCGTCTTCAAGAGACAGTAAAAGGAAGTTGTTTTTTGCCATTGTGTCTGTTGATGTGGTGGTATTATATAAATAGATTTTGATAATTTCAATCAGACTTGAAGTGTTTTTGGATTTTCAAATACTTTTGTTTGTGCTAAACTGAGCTAAACCGAAAGGCTTAAAAATATTTGCTAAATCACAGATGTAATTCGGCCCCCGCCTAGCTCAACGGCAGAGCGTTCGGCTGTAGATGCTGCAGGACAATCTCCATAGAGAATGGATGAAATGGCAGCCAGCCGTGACCGAAAGGTTCCCAGTTCAAATCTGGGGGCGGGGACTTTATCTTTTTTATATCGGGCTTCTGATTCAAGAGATCTTTGTTTATTTCTTGGGTTGTCTAATTTTTGTGATTTAGCAAATTCTTAAAAAGAAAATAATTTAAACTTAGGGTGAAACCAATAGCCTGACTTTTTGTGTTGCGTTTAATTTACGGGGTTGTAGGAGTTGGCTAAAAGATATAGTTTATTGTTATGTTGTGCTATTCAAGTGCTTGTAATTTTATTTGCTCTTTCTTCTTGTACCCTTGAGATGCACAAAGAACCCGGTACAGTTGAGATTATTGCTCCTGAGACTGTTTTAAGGAGTGAGCCATTTGAAGTCCAGATAAAAGCTGATGGTGTTGGTGCAAATTATCTTCAAACTACCTCTCCTTGTATTTTTGTGGAAGGGGAAGTAAGAGAAGATGATGTGGATTCACTTCCAAGAAGTGGAACCAGGTTCTACACACGCTATGATGGTGAAGAGGATTTCACTGTGAAGATGGCTACTTTTCCTTTTCGCTCTAATTCAAGCAGGGAATGTAAAATTGAATTCAGGAATGTAAAAAGCTCTTTTTCATTTTCAAGCACCATAAATAAAGTAGAGTGGGAGTTTGATGTAGAAGATGTAAATATATTACACGATATTAGTTCTGAATACATGTCACAAAGCAGTAATCCTCAGGAATTAAGCTTTTCGATGAGAGGTTCTGATATTACAGGGAATATACGACAACATCAATATCCTTATGTTGTTGATTCAAGAACTTGGGATTATCAAAATCCTATGTATGAGGAGTTATTTTTAGAAG
>CAZBGG010000076.1:0-6159 GCA_964491305.1 uncultured Methanosarcinales archaeon | reverse complement strand
GACAGAGAAAAAATTTAAATATTTCATACTTCATACCTTTCAGCTTATGGCCTATGAGACCACACCTGTAGGAACTAGAACTATAATCTTGGGTTTGGTGGTAGTGGTTATTGTGCTAGTGGTGCTTTAAGGCACTGCATTGTTTTTTCTGGGCGCTTATTTTTACAAAAGGAGTTTTATTTTTTCGCCCAGAATTAACTACGTTAAAAAAGGTGAAGAAGATGGGAAAAGAAGAAAAGTATCCGAATATGTATTTTATGAATAATGGCGGCACCGGAAAATTCAGGCAACTGAAACCTGGAGAGTATTTTTCAATCATACAACCAAACCACAAAGCAGTGGGTGATGGAGCAGTAAGCTACAGCCACGCAATACTTTTCAAAGGAAAAGACAGAAAAGACCTTACATCGCAGATTGACAGATTTGTAAAAAGTAACGAAACATACATTGATTTTGAAGAATCCAGCCAACTTGTGGAGTTAGTATCAAAGGATTGCAGGAACAGCATATCAAACGGGCGAAAATACGAAAAAAATGCTGAAATTTCATGCCTGGTAAACGGATACCAACTTCCTATTGCAAAAACCCTGAAGAACTCATTTATAGGGCCTGAAGGTTCCACCAAATGGATGTTATATTGTGAAAACCCCGGTGATGTTTTATACGGTAAGAATAAAGATGCAAACCCTTTAACATATATTTGGTGGAAATAAGATTAGAAAACCAAAAATACAGGGGCTTTCAAGGGCGAAAAAAAGGTTATCCGGAAAACAAAAATTAAAACTTTTTGAATTTTCCTGACATTTCAGTTAATTCGACGTGGCCTATAAAAATCTGGCGACAACAAAACCTCTCTAATCCCAAATCACTTAGAACAGAGCCTTTGTCCTCACTTTTAGACCTCTCCTTATACTCTTCCCAGAGGTGAGCAATCGGTTTTCCACAACTATAGCATCTTATAGGAATCAAAAAAATCACCTGTAGGACTTTTGCCTTTTTGCTCTCGCTTTTGAGTCATTAGGCTTACACATTTCTTTTCTTCTAACATCAGCAACCACTAATTGTCTATCGTATTGAATAAAAGTTTCCCTCAATTCATTGTTTTTGGAGTAATCTACTATTGCCCTGGCAATGGCCAGTCTGGCAGCCTCTGCCTGGGACATGTACCCTCCTCCATTAACGGTTACCCATATATCAACGGCTTCAGCTTCCTTGGCCGCTAATAAAAGGGGCTCGCTTATTTTCATTCTAGCCACCTTTGGCTCAAAATTATCAAGCAAAGTATTATTTATTCTTACCACGCCAGTACCTTTTTTTACCGTAGCCCTGGCCACTGCAGACTTCCTTGAACCACTTCTGTGAACCGATTTCATATTTTAGCACCTAACTCTTTTGATATTTCACCTACAGTTACCAGATTTGTCTTCGTAACCTTTGAAAAGTCAGCTCCCGGAACCTTTTCAAACGTTTTTTCTGAAAATTCCTTAGGGACACCCTTATAGCATTTTATTCTTTTGTAAGCTTTCATACCTTTTTCTTTTTTATAAGGCAACATCCCTCTGATCGTCCTCTTTACAACAAATTCGGGAGATCTTCTATGATATGGACCTTGCAGAGGAATACCCATGCTCCTCTTCCTTTTATATTCACTCAAAATATTTTCCTTTTTACCAGATAAAACCGCGTTCTCGCAATTAACTATACTTATATCTTCTCCTAGCAAAGCCATCTTGGCAACGTAAGCCGCCAATCTTCCCACGATCTGGTTTTCTGCATTGATAACTATCATGTTAAAATCCTCACATTCTTCCCTTCAGGGTTACTCTTTATGAACTCCCCAATAGTGTATATCTGTGAATTTGAATTTTTTATTTTTTCTACTGCCTGCGTTGAAAAATTTAAGGCAACAACAGTTATTTTGTGGTCAAGCTCCCCATTGGACAAAACCTTACCAGGCACAACCACTACTTCATTTTCTTTGGTTAGCAAATTCAATTTACTTAGGTTTACAGCTTTCCTTCTGCTCGTAGGTCTCTCTAGATCAATCGCCAACCTTTTCCATAGCTTCACTTTCCTTTCGTTGGCTTCCTTTTTCAATTCACCTATGAGGTTATTGAGTTGTGGATTCGTTTTCATTTTCTCATTCCTTTAAAAACACAAAATGCGGGAGACGAGACTCGAACTCGCGCAGGCACTAAGCCACCAGGCCCTCAACCTGGCCCGTTTGACCACTCCGGCACCCCCGCATGATTATAATTGCTTTGCTTGTTTCGCAAAAGTTTCAGTCATATCATTGAGGGTATCTATAGCGGTACTAACAATTTCCTTAACATCAAGTTGTCCCCATGTTTCTATATGAAAAACAAAGGACGAATTATCATAATCAACCTTGATAACATCATCGCAAACACCTTCACATGCATCTACAATCTCTGGCGTGTTTATCAGGTTTTTGTCAATTTTTCCGTTCCTGAAAATTTTTGAAGGATACTGGTCCTTAACTTCATCAAACTTTGGTGATTTCTGATTAATGGTTATATTTGGCTTATATGTATACCAAGCATGGCCTGGAGCCCACTTTGCGTGATCCCTCCCTGTACCAAGTACTGCCGTGGCAACAAGTTCGATTTCTTGGCCCTTGTGCAACTTAACAACAGGCATATCCGGATGTACCGGTTTTATCTTGGGATCGTTAGTCTTAATATCAGATGCCTTGACCACTCCCGGACCTTCCGCCTTGATTGTTAGTTTTACTTGGCATTGGGCACAACCCTCTCCCTTGCAACCACAACTTGACTTAAAGTTATATGAGGATAGGTCTGTCTTAAGCGGAATCAAACCAAGCCTATGCGCTAGCACTTCATCATAAAGAGTGGAATTGTTAGTCCTAATTTCAATATCCTCCATTGCCAGAGTGGGAACCCTATTAACAATCAATCTCCTCAAGGTATTAGCATAGCTAGGTGTGGAATTGGCCAACATAAAAGTGACACGACTTCCATCCTTCCTTTTCTCCAATAGTCTAATTTCCATCATTTATACTCTCCTGCCTCTTCTTCCACCTGCTTTACGACAACCGTCGTGAGGAACAGGAGTACAGTCTTGTATAAAGCCAATCTTAAGGCCCATTCTTGCAAGAGCTCTTACTGCCGCCTGAGCTCCCTGGCCAGGGTTCATAGGACCATTGTGGCCGCCTTTCGCTCTTATTCTAACTTGTATGGCGTTTATACCTTTTTCTTTAGCAGTTTCAGCCGCCTGTTTAGCAGCAATCATGGCAGCTGTAGGTGATGACTCCAGCCTATCTGCCTTGACTACCATCCCCCCAGAAACCCTTGCAAGAGTTTCAGAGCCGGTAGCGTCAGTAATGTGGATTATCGTATTATTATATGATGAGTAAATGTGTGCAATGCCCCATCTGAGAGCTGGCCTTTGACCAGTTGGCCTGCTTTCCTTTGTTTCACTATCTCTCTCTGCCATTTTACTCAACTTCCACCTTATTTTTTATATTTGCAACCTCGGGGTGTGAATCTGAATTTAACGAGCTCTTTGAACTGTATTCAACTGTGCTCTCTTCGCTGACCCAAACCACATAACTTGGAACGTTCATAACAATACCATTTATAGAGATATGGTTATGAACAATAAATTGTCTAGCCTGTTTAATGGAATTAGCAAAACCTTTCCTATACACAATAGTTTGTAATCTCCTTTCAAGAAGATCCTTTAACTCAAGACCAAGCACGTCGTCCAGACCTTGCTCTTCTTCCAAAATACCCAGCTTTCTTAATTTTTGCAAAAATGATTCTATTTGTGGATCGGAAGGATCTAACTTACTATAGGTTTTACTCTGGGATTTAAAATGCCTAAGTTTGGACCTCATCTTCCAGATTTCCCTTTTGTTAGTAAGGCCGTACTCTTTCATCAAAACTTTCTCGGAATCTATGACCTCTTTGACCCACGGATGCCTTGGTGTTTCGAACTTTTTTTTGGTTTTTTTTGGATCTCCCATTTTACTTTTTCCTTTTTACCCCAAGTCCTTTTTTGGTTCCTTTCCTAAAGTGTGCTTTTGTCCGCTGTCCCCTTACAGTGAGGCCCCAAGAAAGCCTGAGCCCCCTGTATGATTTTATTTTCTGAAGTCTCCTTAAATCGTTGCTCTTTGTAAATTCTAGATCCGAAGCGAGTATATGCTTATCAACTCCTTCTTCATAGTCTTTCCTTCTGTTAAGCATCCAAGCAGGAATATTGTTTTTTGTAGGATTTTCAATGATATCTTCTATTCTTTTGAGTGTAGCATCTTCAAGGTCACCTGTTCTTTTTCCTGGCTCAATATCTGCAATTTTACAAATCGCATTAGAAAACATAACGCCGATGCCTTTTATCTTAGTAAGAGCAACCTTTACTTGCTTTCTCCCATCAAGGTCGGTCTGTCGAACCCTGACCATGTGCCTAAAATTTTCATCTTGTTTTTTTTCCGCCATTTTAACGAATTTCCAAGCCCCTAAGAATTCACGAAACAAATCGCAAACCCTATGAAGCGCTCTTAACGAACTCGGGCTCTTTAGATGGCAGTGGGTAAAACAAGTTATTTATAAATGTTTCTGCCGATAAATGCCACCTGAGCTATTTCAAAAAATCGCCAAAACAAAAAAAATAGAGCTAATTCCTGATATGCATCTAAACCATTAAAACCGAAACACCATAAAAATAGTCAGAAAAACAAACATTTCATAAACTATTGAGGAGCCTTCTCAAGACGGATAGCATTATAATTGACAAACTTAAAGATTAATTGAATCAAACATCAATATTTTGTAAGCGCCGTCAGAACTAAAGTCAAGGTATAGTTCCCTCGGTAAACAAAAGACCGAAGAATCATTTATTTCAATGGTTTTAGTTCCCCTAGACAATTGAATAGATTTTTCATTAAAGGATTTGGTTTTCTGCCTGTGAACAGAATCTTTTCTCCTTTTTTGAATATATTTTTCAGTCTTCTCTTTTATACTCTCCTCGAGTAGGTTAATATGAGATTTCCATTGCTCCTCAATGAATTCACAAACTGCATTATAATTCAAACCTTCAGCAGAGTCAATGAATCTTTTTTTCCTCCAGTTGTACTCTTGCTCCAGTTGCCTCTTCGCTGCCAAATTTTTTTTCACTTGCCTGTGCGCAATATTGATTCGATTACAAAGAACCTCATGTTTTTTACCATTAACACCCGCCCCGGATTCAGAAGCAGCGCTAATCAATCTATTATATTTCATTTCAGAAAGATGAAGGGCCTTGTTTATTTCCCGAAACCTGTACTCCATCCCTCTGAAAAAACTAGATTTAATCCTCCCAATTAAGTTATTCCATTCTTTCTTTATATTATCTTCACTGAAAATATTAATTTCCATGTTCCTATATTTTGCCAATTCTTCTTTAAGATAGACTAATTCAGGATAGTCTGTCTTAACAACCCCAGAAGGAGAATATTTGAACTGAGTTATTGGATTTAATTCTCTGTCAAAGCCGGATAAAACACAAAAATCCACCGGATAAAAACCCTGGAGATCTACTCTGTTCTTTACAAACCCAATTAGACTATAAAGATTACCATTATTACTTACAGGTTCAGAAATATAATCCATATCTGAAGAGAAGGCTTCCGAAAGTCCAACCTCCAATCCAGGAACCAGTCCTTTGCTTTTTAAATTAACATTACCAAAATCTGCCATTATGCCCTCAAGATTTCTCTTTATATACTTATTTAACCCCCTATTGGAATGATGAATGGGACGTTGAGTTATATAGCACCCACTGTTAAGAACAAGCGGTTCATCCTCATCAGTGTACTCTTCTATAACTTTCTGAAGATACTGCGAGTTCTGGATGAGGTGCTTGCCGTTATAGGGAGACAACTGTGCGACATTAAATGCTGCACCCTTTTTTCTAAACCCTTTAATATCCATAAAATAAAAGCCTTCCTCTGGCTTGAAAAATATAAAATCTGGGTGCCCATAGAATTTTTTCTTTTGCAAATCACCCGATAAAATATCTAGATGAGCACATGAGTTCTGCAAATCGACCAAATCAACAGGAATAATATAACCATCCGAAAAAAGTTCAAGTTCCCTGGAGCCATTGAATTTTGAAGGAAGTTTAAAAGGGCCGTGTTCT
>CAZBGG010000075.1:0-6258 GCA_964491305.1 uncultured Methanosarcinales archaeon | reverse complement strand
AGATACTAGGGAGTGTGTTGATTTATTAGCTCCAGTGTGTTATGGTAATGAAGGCGAAATTATAGATGATGAGGATGATGAGCGCTGTAATCTTGGTTGTTGTTGTCTTGGTGATGATGGGGAAGATGCAGAGGTGAGTACAGAGACATATTGTGAATTTCGAGGAGGTTCCTTTGATGCAGATGTCGGGGATTCTTTAGAGGGTTGTCGTGATTATTGTGGCGATGACCCTGAGACAGGGGATGGTGATTCTGATGAACCTGAAGAAGATGATCCTGATGATCCGGATGCTGGTTGTGCCGGTACTGATATGCCTTCATGTGACGAAGATGTTAGTCTGGATGGGGAATGTTGTTGTGGTGATAGTGTTTGTGGTACTGGCGATGGGGATGAGTATTGCTGTGACGGTTCCTGTGTAGAAGTTCCTTGCGAGGAACATTGTGAAGTAGATCTTCCTTGTGGCCAATGGGAGGATGGATGCCCTTTAGTAAGAAAGTGTGTTGGAGGGGTACTGGAAGATGAGTGCACTCCAAGCGATGATTGTTATACTGTCTTCGAAATTTGTGATAGTGATGGTGAAGAGTCCGGGAACGACTTGCAGAATTGTGAAGATCCTTTTTGTCATAGGAGAGTTTGTGCTGTTTCAGATGAGGACATTGATAATTGTATGGGACGTGGTTATTATGATGCTATAGATGATGTTTACAGATGTTGTTATCAAGGTGATTTACACGATTGTACAGGTCATGACGGTTATGACTCTTGTGGTCCTTGTGATTGTCTTGAAGTACCTACTTCTCCCCACTTGAATGATATTGATGTTAAACGGGGGACTAATGAGGTAAGAGTTAATTGGCATCATAATTGTGAAGGTGTTTATTATGACCTCTGGAGATGTGAAGGGCCTGATTGTTCTGAAGATGATAAAGAAGATTTTGAGTTTGTGAGAGATTTAACTAATACTTCCTGGATGGATAGAAGTATTGTCAATAATACCAAGTATTGTTATTATGTGGAAGCCGTTTATCCCTTTGAAGGGGATGATACAACAAAGGTCTCGGAGGTTAAGTGTTTTACTTCTGGCGATTGGCAGTGCATGGAATTGGGACAAAAGAATCTTTGTCTTGATGTGGATAGAGGCTTTGATGAGGAGCTTGTTATGCGGTTTACTTGCCTTGAAAATAATACGCTTGCAAGGATTGGTGATAGTTGTAAAACAATGGGGGACGATTATGGCTGTACGATAGATAGACATGGCCATGCGGTTTGTGCTCGAAGGCCTCCTTGTTCAGACTGTGGCGATCCTTTTGATACTTTTCCGGATTATGAAGAGAGTGTTACTGTGGTAGATGAAACTCACGGTGATATGGATTTTTGCAAGGATGTCCAGTCTTGTTTTTATGATTTTTCTGAAACTACAATAGACCATTTCCGTTCTTGTAGGGAAATCAGGACGTGCCATGACTATAGGAGCGAGTTTGCCTGTGCAGGGCAACCACGTTCTTTGATGGGGGTGAATAATCAATGTTTAAACAGGGATTGCCAATGGAAGAATGTTAGCGGCACAGGCGGTGTTTGTCTTGAAAATAATCCTTCTTTTAATGATTGTTCTCTTTGTGATAAAGTAGAGCATAATGAGATTTTTGGAGCTTGTGATTTTAATATGTGCCAAGAATTTGGTAATTGTTATTTGAGGAGCTCCGATAATAATTGTGTTCCTGGAGATTATATTTCCTGTGGTGATTATGCTACCAGAAATGAATGCGAAGGTGGGAGTGAATTGCTCATCAATGTTAGCTATGATGATGAAGGGTATAGGTATAGTGGTGATAATAAAATCCTTAGCAGTAGTGGGGATTCTTTAGGAATTGGATTGTGTAGATGGGATAATTCAATTGGCTGCTATAAGGATGCTAATTTTGATGGGGAGAGAGATGAACGTTCTACTGACTTTACAAAGCCTGAAACAAAAATCACTTCCCAAAGTGTTTTAAGGGATTTTAATGTGTCTTTCAGGGTTAGTGATTTTAGTGAGGATGGCAAGCGGGGCTCTGGAGTTGATAGGAGAAATATCTATTTTTGCAGTACTGATAGGGGTGCTGATAGGTGTTATCCTGATGAAAACCCTGATTACTTTGATGGGAGAAGTGGCTGGATTAATTTCGGGGGAGGAACGGGAGAATATACTATTTATTATTATTCTAAAGACAGGGCTGGCAATATGGAGGTTGTGAAGAGCAAGGATATAACGGTTGACAGGTCTCCTCCTGATTTGGATATTGAGTATTATGTAATGCCCGATTTTAAAGATTTTACAGATAGTAATATTTCTTTTCAAATCAGTTCAAATAAGAATGTTACCTGCTCGGATGAGCTCTTGCCTGGCGAAAGATATTCCAGACTCAATAAAGATTATTTTAGCGAAACCTTTTTTGTTCAATATACTGGGTTGAGTGATGGTACGTACCAATACATGGTTGAGTGTGAAGACAGGGCTGGAAATACAAATAAAGCTTTTGTTGATGTGAGGGTTGAGGCAGATACTTTTATAACAGATCCTCAGCCTTCGGGTAAACTGGATTACTCGGACGTCCAATTATCGGTTAAGACTACCGGTGAAGCAGATTGTATGTGGGGCTTGGAAGAAATGGAGTATTCACATCACCAGAATTCGTTTGAGCATCAGGGTGTAGAGGGAGAATTCCATATTCATACTTCTGATTTTGGTTATATTGATGAGAGTAAAACTTATTTTTTAGATGTGAAATGCAGGGATTCAGAATCTGGCAGGATATCTGATGATGGTATCATGTTTGTTTATGATGTTCTTCCTCCTGAGACTAAATTATTGGATGGCAGCGGGGAACCTTTTGATTTTTCAGCTTATTATTCTGGGAATTCTTTAGATAACAGGATCTTTTTGGATTGTGAAGATTCTCCTGATAATGGATTCGGCTGTAATGAAACTTTCTATTGTATTAATGAGGATAATAATTTTTGTTCCCCAAATACCGGAATTACGATTGAAGAGCCCGTACAGCTTCCTGAGATGGGAGGCGACCCCGTCAGGTTGTGCTATTATTCAACTGAGAATGTTATTGATGGTATGGGAGGTAATCATGAGTCAACAAATTGCATTGAATTGAGATTTGATACGACCCCTCCTTTTATAGTTGTCGAGACTGATATAAGACACCATACTTCTTCTGAGAATCCTTTGGAAGTTAATTTTGGTTCTGTTGAGATTGGCGGCAGAGTGGTTGATCCTGATGCCGAAGCAAATCCTGACAATAATTTGGAAATCCGGGTTGAAAGGGTTGGAGAAGAGGATGATGTCGAAGTTTACGATGGTATATCTGCTAATCCTGATTTTTCTGAAACCATTTATTTGGAGGAGGGCTTGAGCAGGATAACCCTTATTGCAACCGACAGGTCCGGTATGGATTCTGACGAAAAAACGTTCTATGTTTATCAAGATGAATATACTGGAGATAAGGTATGGCTTTCAAAGCCAGAGCACAATTGGGGGTATAGCTCTGAATTTACTTTTGAAGTTGAAACTTATAAGAGGGCGGACGAGTGCAAGTATTCTCTCGATGGTTCTGACAGGAACGCTATATCAATGACGCAGGAAAGGCGCAGTGACAGGTATTTTCACATGCGAAATGTTGATATGAGCTCTTTATCGGATAATGCGAGACACCAGATAACCGTTTTTTGTGATTTCGGTGATGGTAGCCCGGTGGTGGAAGAGGTATTTGAGGTTGGGTGGTTGTCTTCTCCTCCTGAGATTGAAAGAATAAGTATAAGAAATGGTTTTCAAAGATCTCATGAAGATACACCTATAATAGTTGAATACCCTCTTGAGACCATCCTGGAGGTTGAGACCGATCAGGAAACTATCTGTAAGTATACTTATGATGAGGGTGCTGGATACAGGGATAACTCGAGGCAGAACAATTTTGACGGCTTTTCGGATTTTGATTTTTCTTATACAAATACAGTACTTTTGGATGATTTGTCTGATGAGGAGACCTATACAGTTTATGTGCAATGTCAGAATGCTCTTATGCATAGCTCACAAAGGCTTAGTGACAGGGAAGAATTTACTTTTATAGTTGACACTTCCCATGAAATATTGGTTGAATTACTTGAGCCTGAAAGCCCTTTATCAGCTGAAGAGATTACTATTAAAATTCGTACTTCCAGAACACCTTCCGGTTGTGAAATTGGCAGGAATTCGTCCTTAGAGGAAATGACGCAATTGGAAGAAAGGATCTTTGAATCCTCAAGTTTTAATGTGAGCAGTGGCTATAACAGGTTTGATATTGAATGTCAGACTGCAGGAGGTCCTTTTGAGGATTATGTTGAAATCTTGGTTGACAACGATCCTCCTAATACTCCCGAAGTTTCATCTGGAACTGAGACAATTAATCTGCATGCTTTGTCAGCATCCTGGTCCGTTGAAAGGGGTTACACAGATATTGTCCAGTATAGGTACGCGATTGGAAGTAGCTCTGGTGGTACTGATATAAGAGATTGGGAAAATACTACAAGACGAAGCAGAACTGTTTCAGATGTGAATCTTACGGAGGGGGAAACATATTATTGGTCTGTAAAGGCAAAGAATGAACTTGGCGCATGGAGTGAAATTGGCACATGTAATGGTATTCATGCGGGTTCGGCTCCTGAGAAGAATGATACTGATGAATTGTGTAATAACGGGATCTTGGATAATAATGAAACTGATGTAGACTGTGGAGGTCCTAATTGCCCCCCCTGTGGCGTTGGCAAGGATTGTATAATTGACAGCGATTGTACATCAAATTCGTGTGTAAATGGAACTTGTGCAGAAGCCACTTGTGATGATGGTATAAAGAACCAGGACGAAACGGATGTTGATTGCGGAGGCCCAAACTGTCCTCCATGTGAAGAGGGGATGAGTTGTAATACCGATAGTGATTGTTCCACAGGATTTTGTCATAATGGAGTATGTGCTGAACCCAGTTGTGATGATGGTATAAAGAACCTGGATGAAACTGATGTTGATTGTGGTGGTTCAATATGTCCTCCCTGCAGAGGTGGTGATTCCTGTGTTGCTGATGAAGACTGTAAAAATGAGAATTGTGTTGATGGTGTTTGCCTGAGTGGTGATTCCGGAGGGCCTTGCTCTACTGATGATGATTGTGAGGACGGGAAGTGTTTTGATGGGAGGTGTGGTCCTTGTGTGGTGGAAGAAGGGCCGATGAAAGGTGAGCTGGATTCGAACTGTGATGGTCTTCCTGACAAATGGAAAATTAAATATGATATGGATGTATACGCAGATGTTTCTGGATTGGACTTTAATAATAATGGTAAGACAAACTATCAGGAATATTTGGAAGGTACCAATCCTCTGGAAAAGCATGAAGCAGATACGGAGTCCAGTTACTGGCTTTTGATATTGTTACTTTTGATGATTTTAATTGGTCTGTTTGTCTCAATTTATTTTGGATATTTTTATTTTTATAATAAAATTCCTCCTAATGTACGGAATTATACTGATAAATTTATGTTGCCTCTTCGAGAAGGGATCCGTCATATTGGCTGGGAATTGAATAATCTCAAGAACAAGATTCTGGAAATGGTGGGCAAAGGTCCTGCCGGTGGCTCTTCCAGAGGGGGACGTCCAGCTGTTGGTAAGTCTATGAAGGGCGGACATCAAGAAACTGGAAGTCAAACAGGAGGTAGTGGTTTCTTTGGGCAGCAGTCATCAGGTAGCGAGCCTTTTGTTAAAGAAGATTATGATGATGTATCCACGAAGGAAATGATTGATAAAATCAGAGAAAAAAGGAGAAAGGAAAAGGAACAAGAAAGGGAGAAATTAGTGGGCAAGTTTAGCAACAAAAAAAGTAATACTTCAAAAAAAGGCACGAAGAAAAAGAATTTGCTGGATAAAGTGAATGAAGCGTTTAGCTCTGGTGAAAATGAAAAGAAGAAAAAATAAAAGAGGGGAAGTACCTTCACAGATGTTTATTTACATACTTACTGTTTTTATTATTGGTTTGATGTTTTATTTTGGAATTAGTTGGCTGGGCACTTTGTGGGATAGTCAGAGGAGTATAGATACTGCAAAGCTTAGGACTGATCTGGAAAATGCATTTTCTGCTATAGAAGGTGATTATGGAAGTATGCAGGAGCGTACATTTTATGTTCCATCAGGGATAGATAAGGTTTGTTTTTTGGATAAGGGTGCTTCTGAAGAAAATGTTCATTTGA
>CAZBGG010000074.1:941-6274 GCA_964491305.1 uncultured Methanosarcinales archaeon | reverse complement strand
AAGAATTCAGTCCAAAGACACACGTTTTGACAAAATAATACCAAAATAAAGGCATGCCGATGGGGGGACTCGAACCCCCGGCCTCTAGATAGCCCAGCTAGAGATTAGTCATCAGCCAAAGGCCTCATCACTCAAACCTATGAGTCTAGCGCTCTAACCAACTGAGCCACATCGGCATGTTATTGCTTGGGCAAAAAGCTATCATTTAAAAGACTTTCTATTCCTTTATCTTTCCCCTACTGGAAATTTAGGCTGGTAAATAATGAAACATAACATTATATAATAATAAGAAACTAAAATTGAGAAAAATTAAACAATAACCTTTAAATATAAGGTGGTTTTTCGAAAAACTTAAAACTGCTTCTTTAAGACATTTAGGGAGGTAGAAATAAGAGCGAAAAAAATGATAAAAAAAAAGGATTTTGTGGAAATTGAATATACCGGGAAAATTGTAGGGGAAGATGTGATTTTTGACACTACATCTTTTGAGACCGCCAAAGAAAATGGGTTGGACCAGGAAAATGTTAAATTTGGTCCTAAAGTCATATGTGTAGGCGAAGGACAGCTCATCCAAGGTCTTGACAAAGACCTGGAAGGCAAAGAGCCCGGCAAGGACTACGAAGTGGAAATTTCTCCAGAGGAAGGTTTTGGGAAAAAATCTGCAAAAAACATCCAACTAGTCCCTACTAAGCAATTTCACAAACAAAATATCAATCCAGTACCAGGTCTCCAGGTTAATTTGGACGACAACATAGGAATAATCAAAACAGTTACAGGTGGGAGGACAATGGTAGATTTTAACCATCCTCTTTCTTCAAAAGACCTTCTATATAGCTACAAAATAAACAGAGTAATCACAGATACAAAAGAAAAGATTGACACCTATGTAAAAAATACTATAGGTCTACCAGCAGAAACCAGCTTCAATGAGGGAAAACTTACATTCAAACTGAAATTTGAGTTGCCAGATGAACTGAAATCACAGATTGAAGAAAAATTAAAGGCAGCCATACCCGAAATAAAGGAGATTGAATTCATTCAGGAGAATGAAAAACCCAAGGAAGAATCCGAAAAAGAAAAAAAAGAAGAACCTAAGGATGAAAATTAAAAATCCGAAGGATTTATATATTAGTTAACACTGGAAACTAGTAAAAAATTGTCTAGGTGGGGAATAAAATGAGTGATTTTATAAAGCTTGTCAGCGGAAATGCTAATTATGAGAGTGTGAAGGGTTCTGGCACTGAGGATCAAGGTGTAAGAGCACAAAATGAGGCCTATGATGGAAGTGAAGTCAAAGGTCATAAAACTTCAAGGCAACATGAAATTGATGCAGAACTTGAACAGCTTTTATCAAGCCAGAGAGCAAAAATAAAAGTGGTCGGCACAGGAGGAGGGGGTAATAACACCATCAACAGAATTGCCGAAGTAGGAATCGAAGGCTCCGAAGTTATTGCAATAAATACTGATGCCCAAGATCTTCTTTACACAACTGCAGATAGGAAAATACTGATAGGTAAAGAAATTACTGGAGGACTAGGTGCGGGTTCGGTTCCAAAAATAGGTGAAGAAGCATCCAGAGAAAGCGAGCACGAAATCAAAAATGCTATGGCCGGCGCAGACATGGTATTTATAACCTGTGGTCTAGGTGGAGGAACAGGAACAGGCTCTGCTCCTGTTGTTGCGGAGATGGCTAAAAAAAATGGAGCCTTAACAATTGGCGTGGTCACCGTACCTTTCGCAATGGAAGGACAAAGAAGGTATGAAAACGCAATTGTAGGTCTTGAAAAGCTTGAAGAAACCGTTGACACATTGATTGTTATACCTAATGATAAATTACTTGAGCTGGCACCTGAATTGCCCATCCAGACAGCCTTCAAAGTAGCAGACGAGATACTCACTAATGCTGTAAAAGGAATCGCAGAGCTTGTTACCAAGGCTGGTCTTGTGAACCTTGATTTCGCGGATATAAGAGCAGTTATGGGCAAGGGAGGAGTCGCTCTGATAGGTGTAGGTGAATCAGATACTGAAAATAGAGCCATAGAAGCACTACAGAAGTCGCTTGAGAACCCACTCCTTGATGCAGATGTATCGGGAGCAAACGGTGCTCTTATAAATGTAATCGGTGGCAATGACATGACTTTAGATGAGGCAAGGAAAGTCGTTGAGACCATATCAAATAAACTTGATGAGGATGCAAGAGTCATTTGGGGAGCGCAAATAAATGAGGATATGCAAAGCACCCTCAGAGTGATGTTAATAGTTACGGGAGTGAAATCATCCCAGATATTTGGCAAGACAAGGAGAAGAACTGACGAGACAAAAGAAGAGATAACCTCTGAACTAGGAATTGAATTTGTTGATTAAAATGACTTTAAAGAACAAAACTAAGCTTAAACTTAATGAATATATGAGAGTCCTCAGAGTTACAAAAAAACCTGATTCTGTGGAGTTCAAAACCATAATTAAGGTAACTGGCCTGGGGATTATTTTGATAGGTTTGATAGGTTTTATAATCCAATTGGGTGTAGAAATCACGTTAAGATAGTAGTAGAAGGAGATAAAATGGAATCTGAAGAACAGGAAACAAAGATATTCGCTTTGAGAACCACAGCCAACAGGGAAGACCAAGTTATGGATTTTGTGAGCTCAAACGTGAAAAAAAAGGGTATTGAAGTTTATAGTATAATCAGGCCGCATGGTATGCGTGGTTATATCTTTATTGAAGCAGACTCACTTAAAGAAGCTGAAAGGGCATCAAGCAATGTACCCTATGCAAGGGGAGTTTTGAAAAATGGAGACACACCAAAGATAGTGAGCTACAAGGAAATTGAACATATGCTTGAACAAGTCAAAAAGGAGATGGACGTAAGGGTTAACGACATCGCTGAAATAATATCTGGTCCCTTTAAGTTGGAAAAAGCGAAAATCAAAAGGGTTGACAAGACAAAAGAAGAAGTGATTGTTGAACTTCTAGAAGCGGCGGTTCCAATACCAATAACACTAAGCATGGATAGCATAAAGGTTATAAGAAGGGAATCAGATGAGGATGATGAGGAATAACAAGTAAGTCTTTTATCTATTTTTTATTTCGTTTTCTTATTCTTTTTATCAACAGATTTATAAATGAAACTAACCTGTTAAACACCATGGCAGAGAAGGCACTTTTGGCAACAGATGTTGTTGTACAAAAAGGCAACAATATACTCTTGATTAAAAGGAGAAATGAACCATACAAAAATAGTTATGCTCTCCCTGGAGGTTTTGTAGAAGTGGGCGAAGAAATCCTATCTGCGGCCAAGAGAGAATTAAAAGAAGAAACAGGACTTGATATTGAAAAACTAAACTATACAAGCGTTTATAGTAGTCCTGGGAGAGACCCTAGGGGAAGAGTTATTTCATTTGTATTTTATGCCAAAATCCAGGTAAGTGAAGAAACAAAACTATGTGCTAATGACGACGCAAAGGAAGTTAAATGGTTCAATATTGATAATCTACCCTCTCTGGCTTTTGATCACAAAAAAATTATCGAAGATACAATGAGGATATAATGAAAGCTTTAATCATAGGGAGATTCCAACCCTTGCACATAGGACACCTTGATCTTGCAAAGCAAATCCATGAGAAAGGTTATGAACTCATAATAGGTATTGGTGACAATGGAAGAGAAAGAACCAAAAGATATCCATTTAACCATAAAGAAGTTAAAAAAATGTGGGAGCCTTATAAAGAAGAATTAAAAGCAAAAATTTTCCGGATACCTGACATACCAAATGATTCAAGCTATGCCGAACATGTTGAAAATATAACAGGGTGTAATGAGCTTGATACGGTAATCGTAAGTGGAAACAAACACACAATAGATTGTTTCACAAAATATAATAGAAATTATAAGATAATAACACTTGAAAGGGATTTAAAATCTAATTTTCCGGAAATTTGTGGTACAAAAATAAGGAACTTAATAAAAGAAAACAAGGATTGGAAAAGTTTACTTCCAAAGTGCACTATAAGCGTTATTGAAAACGTTGATGGAGCCCATATTATCAAAAAATTATGCTGACAAACCAAGACTTTCAACAACTACCTCTGGATTAAATTCGGTTAAATCACCATAATTCTGCCCAGTTCCAATATAAATAATTGGTTTACCGGTAACATAACTTACAGATATTGCAGCCCCTCCTTTTGAGTCCACATCTGCTTTTGCGAGTATAATCCCGTCAATGCCAATTGCTTCGTTGAACCTTTGTGCCTGCTCAATACAATCATTCCCGGTAGTGCTTTCTCCAACAAAAACTTTCAGATCAGGGTTTGCCACACGAACTATCTTTTTCATCTCATCCACTAGATTTGCATTGCTATGAAGCCTTCCCGCAGTATCAATCAACACAACATCCATCCTCTTTGAATTGGCATATTTGATTGCGTCAAAACAAACCGCTGCAGGATCTGAACCATAATCATGCTTAACTAACTTAACGCCTATCTTATCAGCATGTTCTTCTAACTGTTGTATAGCTGCAGCCCTGAATGTGTCTGCAGCAGCAATTACCGGATTATAACCTTCTTCCTTAAGCTTATGGGCAATTTTTGCAATTGACGTTGTTTTACCAGAACCATTAACACCTACAAAAGCTATAACATAAGGTTTTTTTGTTTTTATTTTTTCTACCAGATTCATCCTTTCAACAAAAAGGTCATTAATTGAATCCCTTAACGTTTCAGTAATCAAGTCTATTGTCCTGCCTCTCCTGATTTTTTTATCAACTAATTCTTTCTTTAGGTCTGCTTTTATTTTTTCTATGACTTCCACCGCAACATTATTTTCGAGAAGAACCATTTCGATTTCCCAAAACAGGTCATTGAATTTATCTTCAGAAATTGACTTTTTAGTTACAGCATCATAAAAAGAATCTTTGAATCTGCCAATAAATCCTCTGCTTTCACTTTCAACAACATCTTCAGTTTTATAACTCTCTTCAGAAATAGTATTATTTTGAGACTTATCTTCAACTTCAACTTTTGATTCATCCCCTGTTTTAGACCTGGTCTCAAATCCATCTTTATCTTCTGGACCAGTCCTAACACCTGATTCAAGCCTAGATTCCGACTGAAACTTTGATTTTGAATCAGACTTTAGCCCTGATTTTTCCGAAGTTTTTTCCTTTGTTCTTTCTTCATGCTCTTTAGTATCTTTCTTTTTAGCCCAAAAACCGGCAAACCAACCCTCTTTTTTATTCTCTTCTTCCTGCCCAGCTGCAAGTTCTTCTTCGTCAGAGTCTCTACCTTTTACCTCTCTTATCTCTTGACTTTCATGTTCCCAGTCAATCGCT
>CAZBGG010000074.1:0-931 GCA_964491305.1 uncultured Methanosarcinales archaeon | reverse complement strand
GATTTTTCTTCTCGAACCTTTCTCTCACTAATCCCTGAACTATCAAGCTTAGACTCATCAGTCATTTCAACTTCTTTACTATCGGTTCCTTTCCAAACATCTTTTTTTTCAGCCTTTTCGGCATCTTTTGAAATACCATCCGGACCATATACACCTACATCTTCTTTCTCTCCTTTTTCAGTAAAAACATTGCCATCAACGGTATCTTTGGAAACATGTTCTACAGCATCCGATATTTCAGGTTTTTTTTCAGATTTAGGCTCTACACTTTTTTTATCCCCACGGGAATCATTGGGCAAATCTTCTTGTATCTCTTCATCAGAAGCGTCGGGAGATTCCTCATCAACCTCACTTGAGAACCTATCAACAGCACTTTTTAGCTTTTCTTTTAAATATCCAAACATTTTTAATCTACCATTTGGGAGAGCTCGCTTCTTAATTCCTCGTACTTCGAATAATACTCATTATACCTTTGGGTAAGCCTTTCTTTTGACTCCTCTATCTCCTCCCTTTGTGAATCCATCAAACCCTTGGTTTCCTCTAGATTCTTCTTCACGACAACATTGCTCCCAACATTTACCAAAAAATCACTGGTATCTTCAATTTTTGCCCTTACAAAAACACCCGAACTCAAAGGGCATAAAATGTTCTCTCCTTTATTCACCCTGGAAATATCATCCAAAGAACTTTTTATGTGATTAATCTCCAGAAGATTTTCATCCAACTGTTCAAGTTGTTCTTGAATCTTGCCCAAACTATCTTCATACATTTGAAACTCCATATACTTCTGTTGTAAGTTATTCATTTTAACCCCATTTTTTTAAGAGTTTTAGGATCACCCATTTTCTTCATCATTTTATCCATACTTTTCTTTGAACCAGCACCCTTAAACATTTTCACCATTTTTTTACTCTGTTTATATTGCTTTAAT
>CAZBGG010000073.1:0-6335 GCA_964491305.1 uncultured Methanosarcinales archaeon | reverse complement strand
AAATTTTTTCAATCGGAACAGTGCTCATTCCCCTACCTCTTTTTCAATTTTTACACATACAATAATTTATAAATTTTTTCATTGGTTGTTACCACGCAACAGGGAACCAAACCATCAGATTCAATAATTTTTTAAACCCGATAAATCCACCTGGTCTGCACGGTGGTTGGCTAATCAATAGGTTTTCCTTTGACTACAAAGCCTTTCTCCAGAACAAGGTGATTGCATGGAAAAAAATCAAATGGAAAAAAGTGAACAGGAAGAGGACACAGTTATTCTTCACCTTAACCCAAAACTATACCCAACAGACGTTATTAACTCAACGGCTTACACATTTTTAGACGAGGCCTACATAAAACTTGAAGGCGACCCCGAAAATGAGATTAAAATCCGAATAAAAAGTAAGGGGAAAATAAAAGCAGATGAACTGGCAGACAAATTCCAAAACGAATTGATAAACTACAAAGAATATAAAAACAATTTCCAAAAAAACAAGAATATAAGAAACTTAATCATTCAAAGAGCCTTAATAACAAACGACCCAGAGATAGCAAAAATAAATCAAGAACAACTAAAAGAACTTGAAACAGAAATGATTAAAAATTTGCCCGAAGAAGATTTAGGTATTAAAAAGCCATGGGAAGAGGATGAAGAAAATCACGAAGACCCAATGGAACACCTAAAGGATATGGAAGAAGACAGCAATATGGAAGACGACCCTCAAGGCATAGCTATCCCATGGGACGAAAAATACGGAAAAAATGAAGAAAAGAAAAATGAATGATATATACCTTAACAACAAATTCTATGCAAAAGAAGCCATAGAGCAGGCGTTGGAAGATTTTTCAGATATATGCAAGGGAGAAATAATTAATGAAGACTTCCAGGTAAGGCTGTATACTGATAAAGAGGTCCCCTCTTTAGAAGATGAATTCCTTAACTACGTCCTTGGATTAATGAAAAATGAAGGACTTGAGGAACAGAAAGCAACAGAAGAATTTCTTGAAGAAGAGCCGCCAAAAAAAGACAGTAAAACAAACAAGGCTAAAAAAGGTTTTACCAAAAATTTTTTCCGTAAAAAAAAAATAGGAGACTACTACCTAATAACCACTGAAACAGGAGACTGGATAATATTAAGCAAAAAAGAATTCAACCTATTTAAGCAAGACAACGAAGAAAAAGATGAAAAACTGCTTAAAAAACTACTGGAAAAAAATATCTTAATTGATAAGAACAATCTAAAACAATGCATAAACAAATATGCTAACAGGAAGAGTTTCCTTAAAAGAGGTGCAAGCCTCCACATAGTTGTTCTAAGCCTCAGATGCGATATAAGATGCAAATATTGCCAGACCAGCTCAAAACCCAATTCTAGCAAAGGGTATGATATGACCAAAGATACAGCAAAAAAAGTTGTTGACAAAATATTTGAATCTCCATCAAAAGATATAACTATCGAATTCCAGGGTGGAGAACCTTTGCTAAACTTTGAGACTCTCAAATTCATGGTTGAGACTGCAAAGAAAAAGAATGAAAACAAGAATAAGAACCTGAGATTCAGTTTAGTTACGAACCTTGTAAACATGACAGATGAAAAACTAAAATTCTTAACAGACAACAAAATACCCATCTGCACATCACTAGATGGACCGGAGGATGTACACAACAAAACAAGACAATCACACCACAAGGTTACAAAATGGATTAAAAAAATCCAAAAAATGCATAAAGAAGGGAAAACAGGCAATCCCCCCCATGCGCTTCTAACCGTCGCAAGAGCCCAACTTGAAAAACCAAATGAGATAGTAGATGAGTACATCAACCAAGGTCTCAGAGGAGTGCATCTGAGGGGGATAAGCAAGCTAGGTGTCGCTAAAAAGAATGAGAGCGAAATATATTACTCTGCAGAAGAATTCATCGAATTCTGGAAGAAGGCCATGGACTACATATTAGATATCAATAAAAAAGGAAAATCGTTTATCGAAAGGAAAACTTTGATAATACTTAAAAAGATATTTAGTGATATAGACCCCAACTATCTGGACTTAAGGAGTCCATGCGGAGCTGTAATTGGCCAGCTACTTTACAATTATGACGGCAGGATTTACAGTTGTGACGAAGGAAGGATGCTTGGAGAAGACGACATATTCAACATAGGTACAGTTGATGACTTTTACAAAGACTACACAACCAGTCCAATATCCTGCGCCATAATCGCCTCTTCAATTAATGACACCCAATACTGCGATAAATGCGTATTCAAGCCTTATTGTGGATTATGTCCTGTAATGAATTATTCAGAAAGCGGCTCGCTTATCTGTAACGTACCTTCAAGCGATTGGTGTAAAATACATTATGCGCAGTTTGAATATATTTTCAACAAACTGATAGACCCTGAAACAAAAGATATTCTTGAAAGCTGGGCGAAAGAAAACAAATAAAATTATTCTATGCGATGGCCGGGATTCGAACCCGGATTACCACCGTGGCAGGGTAGTGTCCTAGCCGTTAGACTACCATCGCGCTTAAAAAACAAAAAAAGAGGTTGTTTATAAACCTTATGGTGAAGGTTGCTTAACTCCACTAAAAAGCGGACCAGGAGGGATTCGAACCCCCGATCTACGGCTTAGAAGGCCGTCGCATTATTTTCCCCCAGCAAACGTAATGAGTTCGCTTCGTCCAGGCTATGCTACTGGTCCATTATCAACAAAACAACATTTTAAATCCGGACGACTTAATAAAAAGCCTACCGGATTAAATCACCACTCAACAAAAATAGATGAGCGCCTTCATCCATCCAGGAACTATCACCTTTTTTAAAAGTTTTCGAATACAAACCTTAACCCTGTGAACCGGATTTAACTCCAAAACAGCCTTAGAAAAAATCTCCCAAAAACTTCTTGAATTTGTTTCTTAAAAAATACCAAATCACAGAAATATGTTTTTGAAAAACAAAATATTTTTAAATGAGCATAGAACCCAAGCGGTTGTGAACGGCCAAAGTGACTCGGCAACACCCGTTCCCATTTCGAACACGGAAGTTAAGAGGGTCCACGTATCGGTGTGTACTGCGCTTCGCGCGGGAAAATCGGTTCGCTGTTCACACTCTTTAAACATATTTCTACCCGTATGAAGCACCCGCTCACTTTTGATAATCTTTGCAGTGGTTTTTATCTACTTTTTCTCAGCTACTTCTTTTACCCAAAATAAACCCAATATAGCAGGCAAAAAATAACGCAGGCTAAAAAGTATACCATAAAGGGCCATTTCAGCAGATGAAGCAAAGGCAGAAAAAAGAATAATAAATGCAGCATCCCTTGTACCCATCCCGGATAAAGTTACAGGAATCAAACCAACGAATATGCCCAAAGGTAACAAACCATATACAGCAAGGATACTTATCTCTATACCCAGAGCAAGGAACAATATATAACCCTGAAATACAAAAACCAACCATAGTAAAAAATTTATTAAAAAAACACCCAGAACCTTTCTCTTATTTTTTCTTATTACCTGAAAGTATGAAAGAATTTCCCCTACCACCAGGTTAATTTTTCTTATGGGAATAAAAAACCTCACCAATTTCATAACTTTGCTGCCTTCCCTAAAATCAAGCATAAGAACAATCACTGGGAAAAATATCAAAACAAATAGAGCCACCACCATCAATAGCTCCTTACTACCTGTATATATGCTGGTAATCCCGAACAAAGCAAATATAGATAACATAAAAAAATCAAGTATTTTTTCAAAAAAGCACGCCCCTAAAGCTACCTTTCCGTTCAATTTCTCATTTCTTATAAAATAAGCCTTAGTAAAATCACCTAGTTTGGCAGGTGTAACCACATTTATACTCTGACCAACTATATTAAGCTTTAAGCTCTCAGCAAAAGATAGCACCCTAAAATCTGAAATCATCACCTTCCACCTATAAGCAATAAGCAAATAAGGCGGAATCAATAGAGCAACCGATAAAAAGAAAAACCAAATGTTTATTTCTTTAATATTCTGAAGAAAAACACCTAAATCAATTGTACTAAAAATAACTATAAAGATTAGTACGGTTAAAAGAATGCTTAAAAAAAAACTTGCTCTCCTATCCAATTTATTCCCCCTCTGCTTAAAGCCCTTATTACAGATTTTTATATAAATGTTTCTAAGTACTTTTGAAGGCAAAGATTTCCGAAGAATATAGAAAACGCAAAGTTTCATAAAATTTATAAATAATTCTCACTTACGAGTACTAAAATGGCAGTTCCGAACCTAACCCCTTTTTTCAGATTGTTTGATGATTTTCTGGACTATATCTATATGATGGATGAGATTTTTGGAATTATAACATTCTTAATAGCTATGCTTATATCGTACTACTCCCTAAAAATCTTTGACTTCACTAAAAGAAAAAACTATTTTTGGTTCAGCGGAGCTTTCTTTCTCATTGCAATTGGATTCCTATTGAGATTTATATTCGACTTTATGTATGAAACCGCAACAATCAGAAAGAGTATGTTTTTAGGGACATTTGACTTCGACCTTTTCCAAACTTTACTAATCCTTTCATACATGTTTTTTGTGCTTGCAGGATATATACTGCTGCTCATAATAGCTCTCGATATTAAAAAAAGAGTTTCCCTTCTCATATTCATTATATCTTTTGCCGCGCTATTTGTCAGTATGAACTATCATTTTACTTTTTTAGTGATTATTCTGATAGTCTTGGGAACCCTTTTAGTACATTTTGATAGAAATTTCGATAAAAAAAGAACACTGAACGCAGGTATTGTTTGGTTTAGTTTTATCTTAATATTTTTTGGTTACCTATTGCAGATGCTTATCTTTTTTTCAAACAAATTTTATCTTCTAAGCGTTTTATTCAATATGGGGGGATTTTTGCTTTTGCTTCTTAACTTTGTGCTGGTGCTAAAAAAATGAGTTCAAAAAGAAGAGACAAAATAACTATTATTTATGAAATGCTTGTAGCAATTATGGGAAAAGGAGGTAGGATCAAACCAACACACTTGCTATACAAATCAAATCTTTCTTATAAAAGAATGTTGCCGATAGTTGAAGAGCTTCAAAAAAAAGGCCTTATAAGCCAAGAAATTAATGGGAATAAAAAAACATATATAATAACAGACCAAGGTAGAAAATTCGTCCAGGAATACAAAAGAATGAAAGAGTTCGTTGACAGCTTCGGCTTTTGAACCCTGGCTTATCCACAGCTTAGTTTATTAACTAAATCCTCAAGCTTGTCCCTTGATTCAGAAGCGAGAGGCTTTAATGTCCTTTTTGAATCATATTCTATTTTATGTGGCTCCAGATCTATTTTTATCCTGTCAGGATGAAATCTTCTGTACCTCTCATTCATTGAAAGACCTATCTGAAAAGCAAGTAAATCTGCATAATTTATAATTGGAACTAATCTATCACCATTCGGCACAATGTTTATTTGTTGCCTAGGAATATAAAATCCATCATCTTCCAAGGATTTCCAAATAAGATACTGGCTCTCATCATACTTTGCGTGAAAAGCATCGATAAATAGGACTGTTTTTTTTGGTTCAAAACCATTCGTGTTAACAACATGAGCAATACTGAGGTGCTCTACCAGTTGTATGGGAAACCTACCACCTCTCGCCCTTGTCCAAGAAAAACCGTCAACACCTTCAGACCTCATATCCTCATAAGATTTGAATCTGGGCACGTTCTCATAGTTCAAATCTCTACTTTTTTTATTATAAGCTCTAGCCGCAACTAAAATGTCTTTAGATTTATTCAACATAGGGCTGCCGAATTCCTTAGTAAGCGAAGAATCATGAGTCGTAGCAGCAACCACTATAATGCTGTTCTTACCTACCCCAAGACTTGTTTCATCAATTCCCACATAAACATACTCTTTATTGGAATTAGCCATCCAAAAAAAATGGTAAAAAAATATATAAAATTATGCAATAGAACAAAAAGAAACAAAACACAGTAACCCGAATTCTCACCTACATTTTCGGCTGTAGCTTACGAAGTGCGTTTCAGTAGCTTCGCTACTTCAAGCCCACTCATTGAAAAAATAAAATAAAAAAATGGCAAAGATGGCAAAAACGCCAAAAAAATAAATGGAGAGAATAATTGAAAAGAATGAAGAGAAAGAACAATAAGATAAAAACGCCGTGGCCCGGATTTGAACCGGGAATCCCAAAAGGGACGAGCTCTCTATTAATCAAGCATACGAGGCCTTTAAAATTCCAGGCTCGCGCAATACCAGATTATGCGACCACGGCATTAATGTTGATTATAAACACTTAACTAATTATCTAATGAATAAAAGAATGAAAAAAGTA
>CAZBGG010000072.1:0-6360 GCA_964491305.1 uncultured Methanosarcinales archaeon | reverse complement strand
CGTTTATATAAAGATTTTCCTTGGTAGCTATCAGTATACGCTTATTATCTTCATAAAAAACATAACCTCCGCCATGCTCATATCCCACATCATCGGAAACAACGATATCATCTTCTTCGCTTACTTCTTCACGGTCATCATCTTCCTCTACTTCCTCCACCTCTCCGTTTTCTTCCTCAACAACACCCCCTTCTTCTTGTTGCGAGTAGAGATACCACCCGCCTACCGCCAAAAGGACGATAATGATAATAATTGCTATTATTTTTTGCATAAGATCACTGTTTAATATTTTTAAACCGACCTTTAGAAAAACTTTATCACAACCTTTTCACAAATAAAACTATATAATTATATCTTTCTGGAATCGTATGCCCAGTGAAGTAAGGTTTGTCTTTGTTTAGGTCGGCACTTCATGTCACGCGCAGAACAGTTTTTCTTTACCTGCACAGCATGGCGCTTGATGGCAATCCAGCGCTTAATCTGTCTTTCGTCGTCATCACTTCTTCTGCCTATGTAATAACGGCAGTACCACTGAAACCATCCTCTGGGATCCTGAGAGTTGATCCATCCTTTTTCAATCCAGATGGAAAGGGGTTGTGAGGCATCAACTTTGAAAAAATTCAGATCTTCGCTATGACCGGGAACATTCTCCGGATGAAGTTTTGCCCCTGAAAACCAATCATCAGGAAACTCTTTTCTGCAATCACGCATGTATCTTCCACCAAAAACACCCATTGCGAGCATTTGCTTTGGCGTAAGATCAGGATTAAATCTAGAATCGAAGTTCTTGCCTGCAGGCTCAGTTAAAAAATATTCATAACCTGACTGCATTTTGTCATTAACTTTGATTCTTTTTTTCATTGAAACTTCTTTATAGTTGCAGGAATATTATTGGGAAGTCACTTCTATTCTTTCAGCAGCTACAAATATATTATAGTCATCAATATCATAAACCTCACCTACTACCCTTAATCCCCTTGGTCCCGGAATCTCAAGTCTTGTGCTGGATGCGAGTTGGGAAAACGGATAATCTTCCTTAATAATCTCTCTCATTGGTGTAATAACTAATATATCCGCACTGGAAGCATCAACATTAATCAAGACATCCTCAATGACTCCAGAGTAAATGTGCTGCTTTCCAGACTTAATAGAATATGTGATTCTTCCTGTAAATGTTTTCTCTTCAACATCAAAGCTTCCATATTCCAAGTGGGAATAGATGAGAAAATCAAACCTATCTCCTATATTGAGAGTTATTCCAACATCCTCCTTGGCATCAATATTAAAATGAAAACCTTCTGAGTCTTCAATAAAAATTTGATCTGTTTCTGTAGGAATGTAATTGTCATAGACTATCTTTTCATTGATACCGCATATAAAAAGCATTATCAAAGAAAAGAGTACAATTATCAGAGATCCTGCTAGTGTCGATATTTTTTTATTAAGCATAGTAATCTTATTCAATATCAATATACGGAAATATCTCTTTTGTTATCCTTTCTATAAAACCATCTGCTCCATCCTGGCTAAAACTGTAGATATAAGAATATTCGTCCCCTAAAATAACATGCCTTGGAGTCCAAGAGATATCACTTGTGTTTTCAGGTTCCACTAAAAATACTTTCCTTCCTCCAATGTCCTCTTTTCTTATTCCCACCAAATTATATTCATCCTTATACTCAGGATAATGTTGCTCGATCCATTCTTTAATGTTTTTTTGAGGATCATATACACCTATTCTCATCTCTCCCCAAAAACTCCACTCTGAAGGAATTCCTTCGGGAGGAATAAAGCTAAAGGAGAAGTTTTTATGAGATTCATCAATAGATTCTACACTATTAATCTCGGCACTCCATCCTTCTGGGAGAGACAAAGAAAATCCAAATTGATTAAAAACTTTATCATCTTCAACGCTATTTTCCTTGGGTAAGTAAAGTGAAATCAGGGCTACCAGTAAAAGAACGACAATCACTACTCCCGATATTAATAGTGCTTTTTTCATATTTTTTATTCTAGTACAAAAATTACGAGCAAATCTTTTCTCACAGTTTACTGCAAAGGATTCAGTTTCCAGTACAAGGATGCATTATCTCCATTAAAAGAAGGATTAATTGCAAGAAATGCTGTTTCTTCTTTTTCTTTGATTTCACTGTAAGGAATATTGAGTTCTTTTATCTCTCTTTTAATCTTTTCTATCTCTTCTCCTTTGGTTTCGTAAAAAGATATCTTCTTGTCTCCAAAGAACCACTCCGCTGTATCCGGGTCTATCTTTCTTATATCTCCATTAGCCCTTTCCATGGCGTTTTGAAAAATCTGCAAACTGGTTTGCGTTATCTTTTCTGTTGTTTCTATGCCTCTGTCCGACACCAGGTCGCTGTTTATCAGAAACGTCATAAATACTTTTGTTTTAAATCTTCCCAAAGTAAGTCCGGGAATATCAGTAGCAGTAATACCAACAATTATCTGTTTCGGTTCTTCTCTTTCATTTGTTGAAACAAAAGAAATCAAGGTGGCAATATTGTTTTCGGCAAACTTGCTCTCGTTAACAATCCATTCCAACCTCTTTGTTGCAGCGTACTCGTCCACCGGCTCTAGTATCTCTATGCAATTACTCGAACAGCAAATCTCCTCACCAGTTAAGCTGAAACGGGAAACCTTGTCCTTTATCGTGAAGTAAAAAGACGGGTTTTTCTTTGCATAACTGATTAAAGAAAGACAAAGCGAGTCTTCGTAACTCTTCGTTTTTTTGATTGCTTTTTGCATATTCATGTCTTCATTCTAACAAAAAACGGTTTTAATTAAAAATATTTTTGTGATTCGGAAGAATGTGCAAAACTTAAAGCTGTTTAATAAAATTATCAGAAAACACCATACTGAATAAGCGTTTCTTGAGTGGTAAGTGCAATACGATCGATCGAAAAAATAAGCTCGTTTACAACAACTCGTTTTTTATTTATTCTTTTCCGTTATTATTTTTATAATATAGGCTATTGAGATGGGAATAATTATTAAAAGAGGGATAATCACTATTATAAGTGCAACCACCATCCAAAAGAGAGACTCTAAAACATAATCAAGTCTACTTGTAAACCCTGATGCAAGGTCCAAGGTAAGCAAGTCATGAATTATAAGCATAAGAAAAGATAATATGCTTCCTAATAAAACATATTTTGTCCAAGAAGGGATGAAGTTTTTAGCCAGACGACATATCCTCCTCTCTTCCCTTTTCTCTCCCTCTTTTGGTTTTCTATCAGATAAGTAAAATGTTAATCCGAATGGTCCGGTTAATATAATGGCCACTCCCCAAAAAAGAACACTCTCCTTTCTTTTAATTATGTCTTTTAAATAAAAAAGAAAAAAAAGCGTCGAGAAGAGCAGAAGAAAACCAATAATTTTTAAGCAAATCTCCATATTTTATTTAATTAACCATATCACATAATGAACTTAATGAATAATTTTAATTTGATTTACCATGCTTCTGAAAAAGCCCAAGATATTTATCTCTGTAAATTGCTCATTTTTTCATTTAATTATACTGTGAATCACTGAACATCTCTTTTTATTTTTTCAGCCATAATAGCAATCTCACTGTTTTCTATGTTGATAATCTCACCTACAACTATCATTCTCGATGATCCAACACCACCCGACATGTCTTTAAGTTCTGCAAAAGTAATGTCATCGTTGAGCACTCTTTCAGTTCCGGCCACAAAAGTTATTATTTGAGTTTCAGAAGAAGTGTTAATATCGATCACAACGTCTTCAATAAGGTGGTTAACAGAACTGCCATCATCTCCAATTTCAGTATATGTAATAACTGCTTTAAATTCTCCCTCTTCTAGATTAAAGCTTTCGTAATCAGGAACAATATCAAGACGAAAATCTTCTCCAACTCTCATCTCCGCATTTAATTCCTCAATTACCATTACTTTCTCGTGTTCTTCTAAATAAGGATTCTCCATATAGAAATAATAAATACCTAAACCAACAAGAGCCACTATAGTGATTGTGACTATAATAATCAACGAAATATTTCCTTTGTTTTTTTTCATATTTTTAAGTTCAATATATTATATTGTAATTATATCTCGGAATAATCCGGATTTTTAGTAAAAAATCTTTTTCTTACTTCTTTGTCTGGCAGAGAAAAAGTTTCTCCCAATCTCTAATCTTTGATAAATCTAATTTTGAAGCAAGTTCATACCCTCTGTAATGTGTCAGTATGTGTTCTCGTTCTTCTACAGCCGCTCTTCTTTTTTTAAATATCTCTTCTTTTTTTGCGGAACTCTGTTCCACTTGATATCCTTCAAACAATTCCTTTATTTCCCTCCTTAAATAATTCAGTTTTTCTACAACACCTGATTTTGTTTTTAGAAAAACTTTTTCAATTGCTTCGCGCATTGGAAAACGTTAGAACCTGTTTACTGAATTACTAAACTTCACTAATTACATCAAACCCCTTAAAACTTCCTGTTATGGCAATCCCAACTACTTTTTTTGCTATTTTTTTATCTTTAATCTGCCTAGCTGTCTCATTCATCGTTGCTCCGGAACCAACTGCATCATCTATAAGTAAAATGTTTTTATATCTTACATTTTCAGTTAAAACAATTGTCTTTTCTGCGTTTTCGATTCTGTCACCTAGCTTATTTAATGTTTTTTGAGGAACGGTTATTTCTGTTTTAATTTTCTCTATTTTTATTTTTCCCGTGGCTATCTTCATCCCTTTTTCAAGTTCTCGCATAATTTGCACCTCTCTTTTTACTGTCCACGGAATGAAACCAATCGCATCAATCTTATGCGTCTTAATTATTTTTTCTACCTTAGGCTTGATTATTTCTATAATCTCCTTAATTATCTTCTTATTTCCACTTTGTTTTCCATAAAGAAGCAACTGCCCAAGCTTTGTTTTCCCAAATCTCTCAATGCTATAAAAATCTAAGTAATAAATATCATCTAAAAAGACATCTCCAAAAGTATTTTGAAGCTTTTCATTTCCATTAATAACTCCATTTTTCTTGTAACTATTGTATTTTTCAAAAGTTTTGACGTATTCATCAGCCACCTTGCTCGCGTCTAGATTGTTTTTATTACACCAATAAGCAAACCCTTCCACGCCTTCCTTCCTCTCGCCACTAGGAGTGATTATTAGATAATTCTCTTCAATAATTTTTTTGTCTTTTTCATCAATTGTAAAATCTCTTTCTTTTTCATCTTTTTTTACTAAATAAAAAACTCTTGGAGGCTTTCCTGTTTTCGTAATCTTGTCTTCTTTTGTGAGACTATTAAGATGCTTATAGATAGCCCACCTGCTTATATTAAAGTTATCAACAAGTTCACCTACAGTAACTCGTTGTCTTTCTTTAATATAATCAAATACTTTTTTTCTGGTACTCATTAAACTTATTATATTGGTTGACAGTTTACTGTCAACTGTCAACCACTCACTCTTTCTTTTCTAAATAAAAACTCGGGAAGTATGGGTTGTACAAAGTTCGAACCTATTTGGCAAAGAATTAAAAACTATCTTTTTCCATCATTAAGATGTTTTGTTTTCTAAATCATTAAAGATATTAAAAACCTTTCTTCTTTTCTTTTATATTTTGGTCTATCAAAAGTTCTTAGTAGTTCTTCTAATCTTTCATTTTTTCGCTTTTCCTTCATTTTTTATTTCTTTTACTCGCCTATTGTGCCTTTTACGCACCTCTCTATTAGTAATATTTCCAGTTGCCAGTAAATTAAAAATATTATCTTTTTCTTCATTTGAATAAATAAAATTAGTGTAACTATTTATTTTTTTAATAATATCACGAGCACTACCAACACAGTCTGTTCCTGAAATTTTAATTTTTTCAGCAATAGGAAAAACCGCAAAAGAAACAATGGGTGCTTTGAGATGTTTACTCACTAAGTTTTCAACTGCTCTTATGTGAGCAAAGTTTTGTCTTAAAGGACTATAAAATTTTTGTCTATGCCTATATATTATCTGAGTCCAATACCTCTGATTAACCCCTCCGAAAATCCATCCTTTATGTGCCTTAGTTTCAAGAATAAAAATACCATAATTTGAAACAACAATATGATCAATTTGAGTTGTCTCTATGTTGCCTTTGGACGATAGCATTAAATCGTTTAAGATTATATAGTGTTCTGGGTCTAATTGATTTAACTTTCCAGCAACAAAATATTCACAACCCCTCCCTTTCCAGGTAGGTAATTTTATTCCAACATATATAGCTACAATAAAAATTATAATAAATACAAGAAGTTCCATTTTAGATAATTATAATTACTTCTTGTTTATTTTATCAAAAAACCACCTCAACTGAAAGGTGGATTTTTGCCCTATACGGCTCGAAT
>CAZBGG010000071.1:1184-6415 GCA_964491305.1 uncultured Methanosarcinales archaeon | reverse complement strand
CTTCGTTAATATCTTCATTTTTATCAAGATGGCATATTTCAGATAGTATTTCGAGTACTTCATCTACTTTGTGTTTTACGGGAGCAGACGTTTTAATTCTTGAATCTTTGTAGCCACGTGGGGGTAGCTCTTTATAAAAACCGTCTTTGTTGCAAATTATTTTGAGTTGCATATTGTTTGATGTATCTGATAACGATTCTTCTAATACTACCGTAAACCCACCTTTTTGTGCTAAAAAATTAGTTTTGGTGATCTTAACTTCTGTTACTGTTTCCGTTTTGGGGTCTGAGTAATATTTGTAACACATTGGAATAATTCTGCCATCAACATTATCTACTGCATAGGAGGCAGTGCAAAAAGAACATACTGCTTTTTTTATGTGTTTGGCAACGAGGTGTTCCTCCCAATCACAAACTTCTATTTCTTTCCGAGTGATTGTGGTTGCTATTATTTCTTCGTGGCAATAGAGGCATTTCATTTATTCTGCCTCCTCTGCTCGTTCCTCTGCACTAGTTAAAACCTCTTTTACAACATCGGACACATCTTCGCCAGCCTCGATTTTATACAGTATTGTTTTGGTGATTTCCCACGACGGGGTACAAGGGTAATGGTTATAAATCAAATTCCATGAATGTTCCGTTCCTGTATAAACATCCAAACCCTTCCCTTCCCCTATTGCAACAAGGTAGTCTCCATTTCGAACGCTTATAGATGCTGAATTAACCGCCAAGGTGATATCCCCTTCTTCCTTTTCGGCGGGAAGGGATGGCTCCGTTCCCGACAATTCATAGGTAGCTCCGCAATCGCACCATGAATTAATGGCATTCACAGACAGGATTTCCTCCCCCATATAGTCGGGGTAGCCATCTTTATCTACCCTGGTTTCGGTTTCAACTTCAAGAGAAACCTTTACTGGGACTTCACAGAAAACGCATTCCATTTTTAACCTCCTTTTTTATACAGATTCAAACTTTAAGGCTTCCTCCATTTCCCGAAGAGCATTTTCAAAGCCGTTTTCTGCGTAGTAGAGTATGTTTAACATATTCCTGATTATCTCCAAAATAACCATCATGTCTTCAAGAGAAGTGAGATACCTTACCTTTTCATCCCATATTACACCTTCCTTTTTTAAAACAGAGAACTCTCCTTTGTAGGAATAGAAAATCTTCAAGTCTTCCCTGTGGATCATCAACCCATCCCTGAATACCGTGATTTCATCCGGGGGGTCAAATTTTTTTCCAGGGAAGATTACTTTATTGTCTTGATTTGTGTTGTATTCGGTATTACAATTTTTACATACAGCGCTTTTTATTTTTTTTGATAAAACCACTTCCTCATCGTTGTCGTAAAGAGAGATTTTCCTTTGAATTCTTGCTGTTATGTCGTTCTTGCAGAGCGGACACTTCATCCCTTCACCTCCAGTGTCTTCTTAATCGCCAGCTCAAAGCTATCTCCGTTTTCGCAGTAGTTATCTACAATCCTTATCAGTATGTCGATATCGTCTTTGTTGGGCGAAGAAGATGGAATGGGTGTATAATAATAACTATGCACCCATTCCTCGCCTGCAAAAATGTAGAGATTGAGATATTTGGTATCGTAGTCTATCTCAGCCTTCATTTTCTTGTTACCGACAAAGACTCTGCGGGGATAAACCCAGACATCTTTTTGGGATACCTTTTTAAACCCAGGATAATCAGCACTGTTATTAGTAACTTCGTAGCTGGCACCGCAACTGCACTGTGCGTTGGTAATATTGATGCTAATTATCTCTTCACTCATAATGTCTGGATTTCCCGAGATATCAAATCGAGCTTCTGATTCCATCTCTAGAATCAGCTCGATTGAGGAGAGGCAAAATACGCATTCATTCATTTTATTTCCCTCCTCTAAGAAAGCTTTCTTTCAATTTCTGCTATAGCGTCTTCCAGCAAGGCAACCAGCCTATCTTGTTGTGGTCGTTTGCGGAGTTCGCTAAGCGTTAATAAGGAAACATTGATCATTTTTTTGATGTTGCTTGCTTTCAACTTCGTTGTTAGCTTTGCCGCAGCTCCGAAATCAGGGCATGATATTTCCAAAGCAATATACCCTGATTCTTTGGTAGCAGTAACGGCAAACTTGTTATGGTGCTGGGAAGCAAACACCGTTTCAGTGGGGGTATCTTGAACTTTGACGTATTTGCCATCCTTCTCCCATACGGCAGGGCAAACTGGATCATTGTCATCATTTATTTCGTAGTTTGCACTGCAAAAGCTGCATGTTGCCGATGACACTTCTACCGACTTTATTTCCTCCCCCATGTAGTCAGGGAAACCGTCTTCCTTGACTACTGTTTCCAGCTCTAGCTGGACATCCAACTTAATGGCACCTTCACACATTAAGCAATACATCATTTTAAAACGCCCCCTTTTTAATTTATAAAAAAATAAATAATGTTTGGCATAAATGCCAGCCTTTTAAATTTAATCTTTATTTATCTTTTCCCTATCTAAGATAGGAAGCTTGAAACATTTTTACTAAAAACCTTTTAACATGCTCTTGAAAAAAGACTGGGATCCGGCATGAGCCGGATCATAAAAATTTGTTTATCTATCAAATTTATTTAAGGGAAATGGTTCGAAGCTGTTTGGCTCAATCCACGAAAGCCTTCCCGCTATTCTTTTTATACTTGAGTTTTCTTTAATTGGCTCATAAACTTCTTCAATTATCTTTTCAAGAGCAGCGATTTTTTTTCTTACGGGTGCAGATGCAGGGAAGAGTGTGCAGAAGGAACCATTTGGAACTTCTTCCCACTCACCTCTTTCGAGGGCAAATATATCAAACCTTAGAAAGTTTTCATCATCAGGGTCATCGGGGTCATAGTCTCCGTCATAACCCTCCTCCATGTTAAAGAAAGACACCCGAACATTATCCCTGATTAAATCTATTTCATCTTCGGCAAACAAGATCAGAGTGTTTCCGTCGAAGGAGTTTCTTCCGGGGTAGGCAACACAGTTACAATCATTGGTATTGTATGAAGTAGCACAGGTCGGACAATGAGGAGTATAGGCTTGTGCTTTCAATAAGTGTTCATTCTGATTTGCATCAACCATCACTGTCATGTTTACAGTGACTTTGATTGTGTCATCACAAATTAGACACTTCATATAATCCCTCCTTAAGGCTTAATCCCCGCTACTTCATTTATCATCCAAGAACCGAGTTCGTCTTTATCTTTAAACTTGTATGCGGTTAGGGCTACATAGAAAAGAAGTTCGATTTTGCGGGCGGTTAAAAATGGTGGAGATGAGCGGATTCGAACCGCTGACCCCCTGCTTGCAAGGCAGACGCTCTCCCAACTGAGCTACATCCCCACGTGGTGGGTCTAAGTGGGTTTGAACCACTGACCTCACGCTTATCAGGCGTGCGCTCTAACCAACTGAGCTATAGACCCTCGTTGAGCGTTCAGGATAATGGGACCCGGTTTACACCGGGTCATATAGTTTTTTTAGGTTTTCGAAGAGAAAATTGATTTTTGTTTCCATGAGAGTGGTAGGGTAAAGATTGGTCCGCTCATCTTTAATCCGTGTTCTCATGGAATCGGTCTGCTGATAGACGCACATATCGAGCAGGCAATTCAGTCTATCGGCAGGTTTTCTGTGTTCATCGTAACCCGAATTTTCTAGGTGTACGATGAACTTGCTGTCGGACAGCCAAAGGGAGTCTCCAGCATAAACAGTCAGAACAGATGATTCGTACCTTTTATATGCCGGAGGAACTATCTTATTGTTGGAGGTGCCGGTGCCGTATTGTGCTCCGCACTCTATGCAGTAGGCGTAATCAGCATTGGCTCTAACAACCTCTTCGGCTTTGCCAACAATAGTTGTTGTGAAAACAACAACTTTGAGGCGTGACTCAAAACATACCAAGCAGGTTCCCTTCATAGATCATCCCTCACTTCACGGGGAGAAAGATTTTCCATGGAGTTGAGGGTGAGTGGCAATTCTACGATATCGCGGGTTTCGTCGTGAAGGAGGGTGTTGAAAGCCCTAGATGCTACATATATCCCTCCATCAGTTTTGGTGCGAATATGAGCGTTGTAGGGAATTCGGGTAGGGATGGGTTTACGATCAGGGAAAACCTTATCCCAGAACCCTGTTCGGGGAGCATCTTTGTATAATTCGAAATAGAAATGTTTCTCTCCCCGAGGTATCCACCACGATAACCGTAGATTGTCGAAGTGTATATCCATATTGTGTGAATTGTGGAATACAATATGGATATAATCGGGGTGGGCAGGCTCATAGGGATCTATGAGCTCAATTGGAGCGAGGGAACGGGAAGTTATTTCTCTATGGTCGAGGACGTGAGCGGGGTAAGAGGGATCGTCTATAAGTTCAATTACTTCGGTGGATAATACCATGGCTACAGGATGAGGAGTTACTTTTTCATTGTGAGCGTAATAATAAACTCCGCAGGGACAGTAGCCATAGAGAGTTTCTACTTTAACCTCCTCTCCGTCGTCCCAATCTCCGTCCTCATCGACGGGTGCTTCTATAGTTTTGTTTAAAACCAGAAGCACATCATGTTTCTGGCAAAATTTACATCTCATAGCCTACCACCTTTGCCAAGTTAGGAGCTTCTTCTTCCTCGATATGGTTTCGCTGTAGCCACCCCGCCACTTTGATCAACATAGTTATTTTTTCTTTCATAGGGACATCTAATGGTGCCCCAGTGACATTGGGGACCCTCTTCCATCGGTCGCCCATCCAGCGCAGTGCGTCCAAGAGAAGCACATATTTTTGAGGATGGACCATTCTAAGATTTAAGAATAACCCTTGCGCTGAAAGGGACATCCTGTGTTTTCCGTATACAGTTAGGGTGTAATTGGGCTCATCCACTATGGCGGGTGGAACAGCTTTTCCCTCCCTTACTGTATAGGTAGATAAACATTTCATTCGTAATTCCTCCTTTTTAAAAATATTTTACTATTTCGCGGGCTCGCTCAAAATATTCTTCTGTGTAGCCCGCGACTTCTTCCCATACTGTTTCAACAGCATGACCATTCTTGATTCCTTTATGTGCTTTTATGAGGAGTTGGGTTGAAGCTATAAAGGCAGCTCCCGGCTCTCCTGCGAAAACCGGGGATTCTCTGATTACTTTATTGTGTTGGGCGTCGATGATTGCCAATAAATAAAGAGAGGTATTGGCGACAAATCTAAGCACTATTCCTTCTTTTTCCGCATCGATAGAGG
>CAZBGG010000071.1:0-1174 GCA_964491305.1 uncultured Methanosarcinales archaeon | reverse complement strand
GTGTCAGTAACTTTAGTTGTGGTTCTGATTCCGTATTTATCAACGAACTCCTTTGATGCGGGTAAGGTGATTTTACCCTTCCTTAAGTTGTAGTCGGTAAGGCAGTTAGTGCAATATGCACTAACTATCATTGGTGGTCCGCTTTTATCCTCTTCATCTCCAGTGATAATTACTTTTTGGTGCAGTAGCACTCTGATCGGGCGATTACAAATTATACAGTTTTTCATCTGAAGTCCCCCTCTTCGAGATGCTTAGTTATTCCGCGGGCTATCTCGAAGTATTCCATGGAGAGGTTTATTAATTCTTCTCCTACAGATTCAACAAACCATTCGCTCTTTATCCACCTGTGAGCTTTTACCAAGAGGTGTGTCAGTGCTATAAGGGCGGGGCCAACTTCTCCTATGGGAATCTTTGATGGTTTAACGAAGGAATAGTTTATTTCATCACCATTGTTTTCTCCGATTACTATTAGGTAGGTGGAAGTGCCAGGAGCTAATTCCAATACTACATCTTCTTTTTGGGCTTGGATAGCAATGTCGTTTATTGTTGTGTATGTTGTTATTTTATCATCTGTGTCAACAAAACTCTTAAAAGCGGGGAGACCAACCCTGCCTCTTTGGACGCTATAGCCGGTGGAACAATTAATGCAACGTGCGTCCGTGATTATAGATTCTTTACTTTTGTCTTCATCACCAACGATGGTGACTTTTTGGCTCAACTGCACCCTGATCGAGTGTTTGCAGATTAAGCAGATCAATTGATTTTCCCTCCTTTTTGTTCTGATGAAATCAGAAAATTTGATATAAAAAACACTATTTTAGAAAAATTGTGCCAGGAAAACCAAATAACCCATCTGGTAGTATGTTTGAGGGTCGAGTAAGATATTTCTAAATTAACGCATGAGTTGATCAAACTCCTGCATCTCATCTTTTTTATCGAAATACTTTCTGCGTATGCAGTACTGGTTTTGGAACGCTTCCCTGCGATCCAAGAAGGTAATATCATATATATCGTGGTAGATAGCGGGATTTAATCCAGCTTCACGTAGCCAACCGTAAATCTTTCTGCCACATTCCCGGTCGCTTATACCGGGTTGGCGCTTGGAGAGTTCGATGATGCGGTGCAGGATATGGTTTCCTGGGTGGCACATCTTGAGGCTATCATCGGTTTCACG
>CAZBGG010000070.1:0-6448 GCA_964491305.1 uncultured Methanosarcinales archaeon | reverse complement strand
TATAATTCCTCTAGGGGAAAGTAGAAAGGGTACGTTCTACCTTGATATAGACGAGGGTCTTTCTCCCGGCAGGCACAATGCAACTTTAAATGTTTATTACAAGGAATCTGGTGAAACAGAGTATGAGCAAATGGATTTTCCTATTAGTATAAATCTAAAGCCTGTACCTGAGTTTAATATGGTCTCATATGAACCAGATTCTTTCTCTGCAGGTGAGGAAGGGAAACTTAAGATTATTGTTGAAAACATAGGGGAGAAAAAGGCAGAATCCGTATCTTTGCATGCTTTTAAGGATCTTACTCAACCGTTCAGTTTTATTGAAAGGTCTGATTTCATAGGTACTTTATCCCCTGCCCAAAAGGGTGAAGCGATAATTATTTTTGATGTAGACTCAGATGCAGAAGAGAAAAAACACCTGCTGGACATTGAGATAAGAGGAATTTATAATAATGAGGTTATAGTGGAGCAGAAACAGGTAAGATTGGAAACCGTTAAAAGCAGCGGAGAGGACTTGACGCCCATTTTGTTTTTTGGATTGGCAGTTGCAGGTATATTGGTTGCAGTGGGAATTTATTTTTTGGCTAGGAAAAGCCAATAATTTTCACACACCGGACAGATTCAGGTCCTTAGACTGCTTTTCACGCGGCTCTTTGAGAGAAGTGAACTTTTGTTTAAAAGAAAAAATGGTGGTCTCGTTAATAATCCTGTTCAAGTCCATTAATAAAGTCCTTTGTTATTTGTAGCCTGTTTTTGGACAATTCTTTTCCTTTTCTTGTTTCAAATTTACTGCCGATCTCAACAGTTTCCTGGACTGCAGTCATGGGATTTTTTTTAGTGTGCGATGCGTGGGCAATTGCCCTGATTATTCCAGTGTATCCTAGGTAATCCAGCCTGGAAGAATCCCTTAATATTTTTGTTTCAATGTCAACATCCATTCTATAGTTGACCCATATATTATGGTTTCTTATGATTCCAAGAATTTTTTGAAGTTTTTCATCACTAAAATATTTCTCTTTCAGCATTTCACTTGCTATTTCTTCACTTCTTTTGGCGTATTCACCCTCAAATTTTTCTGAAAAAGCAATGTCATGGAGTAGGGCCGCAGCTTTCAAAGCGTCCATGTCTACCCCCTGCTCAGACTGGGCAATGAGTATAGAATTTTTGAAAACTCTCATCACGTGACTATAATCATGGCCCGTATTTTCCTCCACAAGCCTATTATATACTTCCTTCCTTAACTCATCGAAGTCTATCATACCTAGAGTATAAAGGCTTTTTTATTTAAATCTTACTATAATTCAATATATTTGTTGAGTACGAAAATTAATTCGCTTCTTGTTTTCGTACCAAATTTTTTGCTCTTCTATTTTGCTCTTCTATTTTAATTTATCCTGTTGAAGAATAAACTCAAAATTTTTGTTATTTTATACATTTATACATTAATATAATCAGATAAAATCATCTGCTATGTAGGTTTAGGGTTATATGTAGGATGTAAGCATTGTTGGTATTTTCTTTGTCAAGGTTATATAGAATAATGATAAAATTTATAATATACCACCTTCAGTGTTATGCTAATGGGTAGAAAAATAAATCCCCCTGTATTTTTTACGGCGGCTGCTCTCACGATAATTCTACTTCTGACAGGAGTTCTTTTTACTGAAGAATTTGAAAAAGGAATTAATTATGTAAATGAGGGTATAAACTCAATGTTTGGCTGGTTTATCATACTTAGCGTTTCAATTTTTTTAGGTTTTGTTCTTTTTCTTATGTGTAGTAAGTATGGTAACATAAGGCTATCTCCAGATGATTCGAAGCCAAAATATAGTTTTTTTGCCTGGGTTGCCATGCTTTTCAGCGCAGGTATGGGTATTGGTTTATTATTCTATGGAGTTGCTGAGCCCATGCTACATTACTCTAGTCCTCCTTCTTCAATGGTTGAAGCTGAGACTGTGGAGGCTGCAAAGGTTGCAATGGACTTTAGCTTTCTTCATTGGGGTTTACACGCCTGGGCAACGTATATAGTAGTTGGTCTGGCCGTTGCCTATTTTGGGTACAGAAGAGGTTATCCGCTCTCCATAAGATACATTTTTTATCCCATTTTTGGTAATAGGATTTATGGAGCTGTAGGTCATGTTATTGAGGTTCTAGCAGTCCTTGGAACATTGTTTGGTGTGGCTACTTCCCTGGGTCTGGGGGCTATGCAGATAAATAGGGGCTTGAATTTCTTGTTTGGTGTAGAATTTGGCAATATGACACAAATAATATTGATTATAATAATATCCCTCCTTGCAACAATCTCGGTTGCAACGGGTGTGAGCAGGGGCATTAAATGGTTAAGTGTTTTTAACGTAAGTGTAGGTGGTTTTCTTCTGCTATTCGTGATAATTTTTGGACCAACTATTTTCATATTTAAGGCGTTTGTTGAAAACATAGGACATTTTTTGCATAATTTTGTGGATATCTCTTTGTGGAATCACTCTTTTGAAGATACAGGGTGGCAAGGTAACTGGACTATATTTTATTGGAGCTGGTGGATAGCATGGTCGCCGTATGTTGGTATCTTTATAGCCAGAATCTCAAAGGGAAGAACTATAAGAGAATTTATCCTTGGAGTTCTTTTTATCCCTACTTTGCTTGGATTCTTATGGCTTACAGCATTTGGCTCAACAGGTATTTTATATGATCTGCAGGGGGAAGGAGAACTGATGGGTGCTGTTAAGGAGGACATAACTACTGCCCTGTTTAAGTTCCTTGAGTTTTTTCCGTTTACGCTTTTCATTAGTTTGCTTGCAACGATTGTTATAGTAACTTTCTTCGTGACTTCTTCGGATTCTGGCTCGTTAGTTATAGATATGATAACCTCTGGTGGAGAGCCGGACCCCCCTGTTATACAAAGGATTTTTTGGGCATTACTCCAGGGTGCTGTTGCTGCCATATTGCTGTTGGGTGGTGGACTCATAGCTTTAGAGACCGCTGCGATATCAATGGGTCTCCCTTTTGCGGTTGTGCTTCTTTTATTGTGCTATAGCTTGTATAAACAACTAAAAACAGAGGATGTATAGGTACAGTTGTTTCTTAGAATTTTTACTGGCTAGGTATGTGTTGCGTGGCATATGCCTATGACTAAGATTTTTAGGGGGGGTATTTTATTAATATATTTTGACAATCTTGATTATTTCGCTGATTATATCGTCTTCAATAACTTTTAGCTCTCTGGATTTTTGGTCCAGATATATCCTGTGTCTTAAGATCTCATGGACAACATCTTTAACATCTGTAGGGATGACGTAGTCTCTTCCTTTTATCAAGGCCTGCGATTTGGCTCCTGTCAATATATCTATTGAAGCTCTTGTAGAAGCTCCCAGCTCAATTAAATCTGCGTTTGAAAGTCCTGCCTTGTAGGGATTTCTTGTGGAGTTAATTATATCTATTATGTAGTTCTTAATCTTATCGTCCGCATATATTCTTTTTCTTAGTTTCTGAATAATCAAAATCTCGTATTTTGATAGTATATTTTGTACCCCAAACTCACTGAAGAATTTTGCAGAGAGGTTGTTTTCTATTATTTGCAGCTCTGATTCAGGCGAGGGGTATTCCATGTTCACTTTCATCATAAACCTGTCCATATGTCCTTCCGTAAGAGGGAATGTATTTGCTCTTTTACTTGGTACCTGTGTTGCCATAAGATTAAAGGGTTCATCAAGCCTATGGGCTTTGTTTCCTAGTGTTACTTGTTTTTCTCCCATAGCTTCAAGCAGGGAAGATTGTACTTTTTGAGGCGCCCTGTTGATGTCATCTACCAGGAAAAGATTAGTGAATATTGGCCCTTTTTTGATTTCAAAACCTTTTTCTTCGCTGTAACCCTGTGTGCCAATTATATCTTGTGGGGTAATGTCGGTAGTGAACTGGGTTCTTTTGAAATCTAGATTGAATATTTCTGAAAAGGTTTTGCAAAGAGTTGTTTTTCCCAGGCCTGGACGGCCTTCCAGCAATATATTTCCTTCTCCGATAAATCCCCTTAGAACGCTAAGAATAAGGTGCTCTTGTCCCCTTATAACCTTTTCAACTTCATTTTTTGATTCATATAATTTCTGAGCGTATTTTTGTATTTCATTTTTCAACTGTTGACGGCTAATGGAATCATCTCTTGTAATCGGCTCCTCTTTATTTTTTTCCTGTTGCTGAAATTCTTCCATTCTATCTTCTCTCATTGAAAGATATATAAATATATTCTTGACTTTTTTATAGTAGTAACCAAATTTTTTAAACCTGTCTTTATGTGATGAAGAGATGTTGGATGGTTTGAGGAAAAAATCAAAAACGGAAATTATAGATTCAAAGAGATCTTTTTTTAAGAATATTGGCAATATTAGATCCTGCCTGGAAAAGAACCATGAGAAGGCCTTTGATGGGTTTGTTCGTATGTTTCATAGTACTATTTCCTCCTTGTTGCTTTGTGATAAGAGCCTGACACTTGATGAATTGCTCGAGAAAATTAAAATTCTTGCTCCAAGAAGTTCTGAAAATATCAATAAATCTTCAATTAATAATGTTGATAATATTTTGGATTGTAATTGTGGCAATGACGCTTCTGATAAAGATAAATATCTTCATTCACTTATCCTCAAAAATATATCAGAGAAATTGCATTTAACTGAAATTGAGGATGTTTTTAGTACCATTAATAGAATGGAATATGGAGGGTTTTACCCCGAAAAGGTTGATATTGTGGAAGTTGTGGATAAAGGAGAAGGGATTATTAAAAAAATGACCGAAGGCATTGATTTTATGGATAAATTGAAACCAAGCAATATTTTGGGCAAACTTAAATCTTCTTTATCAGAAAAACGTTGAAAAAATAATCGTACTCAACACTTTTAACACCTACCCGGAAATTTTATAAACAAATTCTTTATTACAACTTTATGGATATTTATTCGTCTGTTCTAAGGACCAAAAAAATCACATGTAAGCAGAAAGATGCCTTATTTTCAAGTGTAGAGTTAGTTTTAAAAGAGCTTCAGGATGAACTTAAAAGAAAGGGCTTTGATGCTGATGTGATGTTGGGTGGAAGTGCCGCAAAGGGAACATTTGTTAAGGATGATTTTGATTGTGATATATTCATAAGATTTAGTAAGAATTATGAAGACCACAAAATTTCTTATTACCTTGGCCAGGCATTGAAAATTTTTGATGGTATCCAAAAAGTACGTGGCTCAAGGGACTATTTTCAGGGGAATATCCGGGGTATTGATTATGAGTTTGTACCGGTGAGGAGAATATCAAATGTTTCAGAAGCTTTGAATGTTACGGATGCAAGTCCTTTACATGTTAAATGGATGGAAAATAATATAAAGAATAACCCTGGTTTACCAGATCAAATAATACTTACCAAGCTATTTTGTAAAGCGCAGAGGATTTATGGGGCAGAAAGTTATATCAAAGGTTTTTCAGGCCACGTTGTTGATATACTGGTTACTTATTACAAGACATTTGATAAGCTTTTGAGCGGCTCTTTGACCTGGCAAGTGGAAACTGTTATAGACGTTGAGGGACATGGAACTGCTGAAGTGATTAACAGGTCAAAAATAAATTCTTTAATAGTGGTGGACCCTATCCAACCCTCAAGGAATGCAGCGGCTGCATTAAGCATTGATTGTATGGAAACTTTTAAAAGAAGAGCTAGTGAATTTCTAGATGGTCCTTCTAGTGATTTTTTTGAAAAAAAAGAGACCACGCCTGATTATCTTAAATCGCTTGCTGGTGAGAATGACCTTTTTTTATTGGAAGTAATTCCTCTAAAAGGTAAGGAAGATGTTGTAGGTGCTAAATTATTGAAAATTTTTGAGTATATGAAGAAGAAAATCGAATCTAATGATTTTGTATTGATTGATTGTGGTTGGGAATGGGGAAAAAGAGATTTTGCTTTTATTTGGTTTATTACAAAACCTGGGGAACTTGCAAAAGAGAAATTAAGGGAAGGTCCTCCTTTGAAAGAAAAGAAAAATGCACAAAAATTCATGGAAAAGCACAAGGATTATTTCGTAAAGGACAGCAGATTATATGCTTATATAAAGAGAAGTTTTGTGAGACCTAAAGACCTTATTAGCAACCTTATTAGGGAAGAATATGTGAAACAAAGAGTCAAAAAAATAAAATTTAAAAATGATGTATCTTTTTGATTTGTAAAGGAACTTATAAGAATTCTTGCCTGGAGTAAAAATGGACGATGAATTGGTAATTTTGAAGGCTCTTGCCGATGAAACAAGGTTAAAGATTGTTAAGTTTCTGCTCAAGGGCGAAAAGTGTGTATGCGAGATTTTTCCACTTGTTGGGAGAACTCAATCAACTACCTCGATTCAATTGGATTATCTAAAGAGGTCAGGAGTCCTGGATTCCAGGAGAGAAGGGAAAAGGGTTTATTACTTTATTAAAGATGAAAGAG
>CAZBGG010000069.1:0-6690 GCA_964491305.1 uncultured Methanosarcinales archaeon | reverse complement strand
ATTTTAGATGAAAATTAAGATTCAGTTAATGTTTCAATTAATTGGTTTAAGGACGATGATTTACAAGGTAATTTAACTCAAACTATTGAAGATGTTTCAAATTCAACTAGTTTTTATTCAATTTTAGATTCAGGAAGTACTGCAAAAGGAGAGAGCTGGAGATGTCAGGCTAGAGCTATGTATGAAGGAAGACAAAGCCCATCTAATTCTTCTAATGAACTGCTAATACTAAATACTCCGCCTACTATTGAGCTAATAAGTCCTCTAAATGATACTTCAACAACAAATAGAACTCCATTATTAAACTGGACAGCCTATGACCCTGATGAGGATGACCTCACCTATGATATAAACATCACCTGTGAGCCTGCCTGTCCTGACGATAGGAATATAGACCAGCATAATATAATGAATTACACTACATCTATGCTCGAATACTTCGCAGATGATGGATTTTACTACAAATGGTCAGCGAGAGCCTATGATGGAGAAGAATACAGTAACTGGACAGAAGAAAGAATATTGCACCTGGACAGCCTTGTAATTATTTCTCTTGAACCGGAAACATTACAATTTGGCCACGCAAGACCTGGAGACACAAACAGCACAATTAACAATAGACCTGAGCCAATATCCATAAATAACGAAGGTAATTGTTATATTAATGTTAGTATGCAGGGCGAGCAATACCTCTGGGACAGCATGGATTATGAAAGTGATTATCACATGTTCAAAACCGAAAGGATTGAAAATGAATCATTCAAGCTGGAAAACTCTATAACTCAATGGACAAACTTCACACTTCAGGACCTAACACTCATAAACCAATTAAACTTCAATGAGCAGTTAAACAAGGCCTTACTGCACTTCAATATAACGGTTCCATCATCTGAGCCTACAGGTGAAAAAATAGCAAACTTTACAATTGGAGGACGGTATGTTTCAGTCAACTAAGATTCCAAAAAAAGCAATAATCGCAACAATAATAGTGCTGATATTTATAACGCCTTTTGCAACAGGCCTGGGTATAAGCCCAGGTATGCGTACTTTTGATTATACTCCCGGAGAAAATAAAACAGTTGAGCTTACTATATACAACAATAATAATGTAGATATGAATTGTGTAATAGATGTAAGAGGAAAATTAGCCGATAATATTAAACTTTCAAAAAAACAATTAAGTTTTACAGAAAAAGAAGACAAAAAAAAGATTAATTACACGCTAAATATGCCTAAAATACTTTCTGAACCGGGGGTTCACACAGCAGAGATTACAGTAAAAACATATTTTGAAGATGCTGGCAACACTACAATAAGGCCCAGTTTAATGGTTATCTCAAGACTAAACCTAAGAGTTCCATACCCTGAAAAATACGCCAGAGGAAAATTGTTGGTTGATAATGTGAAAAGAGGGGAAACTGCTGAAATATTCATAAGATTTACCAACCTGGGGGAAGATATTATTGACAAAGTAAAAGCTGACATAGATATAAAGAACCCTCAAGGAGATGTCCTAAAAGAACTCAAATCAAACATTGTAAAAATTGAGCCAACTGAAACAAAGGGTTTGAGGACAAGAGTTGAAACAAATAACCTTAAACCAGGAGACTATATTATTAACGCGACCATCAATTATGACGGAGAGCGTATAATGTTATCTGACACAATAGAAATAGAAGAATTCCTTATAGAACTTATATCAATTGCGGTAGAATCATTTAACCTGGGGAATATAATTGACTTTGAAATCCTTGTGAAAAACATTGGAAACAAAGCAGTAAAAGATTTCTACGCAAATATTTTCCTAAAAGATGAAGACGAAAGAGTTGCCCTCGACACAAAAAGCTACAAAATAGAACTTAATCCAGGTGATACAAAAAAAACAAAAATATACTGGGACACTGAAGGTGTATCTGAGGGAAAATATTCAGGCGAATTAAGCCTCAAATACAAAGAAGACAAACTAGTGGAAAGATTTGAAACCGACGTAAGAACAGATGATATTGATTTAAGAATAGGCAGTGATATAACCGGAAAAACCATATCTCAAGAAAAAACAGAAAAAACCAAACCAATATTTAATTGGGTTAATATACTATTCACAGTTTTTATAGCTTTATTGGTTATTTTGTTGTTATATCAGATTAATAGAAAAAATTCAGGGAAAAGACCTGAAAAATAAATTTGCAAAATACCATTCCAAAATAAGAACAAAAAAAGCTAAAATATAAAGCCAAAAAGAAAGTTCAAATTTTACTTTAACAGAATCCATAGTTGTAAAATCGGATAGTGCATCCTGAATCTCGTCTGAATTGAAAGCAATCCTATAATCTCCGCCACCAACATCCTTTATAAGCTCAAGAGTTTCTTCAGATATTACAAATTCTCCTGAAAGGTCACCGATTCTGCCACCTTCAAAGGTCCCAACACCAATAGAATAAATGCTTATACCCTTACCAACAGCGTTCTCAACAATACCAGAGAGCTCAGCATCATTCAGTATATTTTCCCTTCCATCAGTAAAGATAATTATCCTTCTTTCAACTTGGGATTCCTCGCCCAATAGTGCCACAGCATGATTAATAGCTTGACCAACAGAAGTTCCACTGGAACTTCTTATATCCACTCCTCGTAACTTGTTTATAAATATATCTTTATCGGTAGTAGGATACAGCTCAGGATAAGCAAAAGATGTAAATGTTATAAGGCCGACATTTATTGCGATATCTTGGCTCTCTAGGAATGAAATAATTCCTTCTCTTGTTGCACCCAATCTATTAGGCTCAATATCTTCAGCAAGCATTGACCCTGACGTATCAACAGCAAAAATTATTTTTTCTGCTACACCCTCTTTTTCCATCCAAAAAAAAGGGCCAGAAGCTGCAAAAACAAGAATTACTACAAACATTATCCTTATAATAAGCTGAGGTATTTTTTTTGAAAATACTTTCTTTTTATTATTCATCCTTCTCAAAGTTTCAAAATTGGCAAACTTCTGGGCGTGTCTTGAAAAATAAACCAAAGAAAAGAAATGAATAATTATTACCAAAGGAATTACAGCCAAAAGCATTAAAATATTCGGGTTTTGGAATTCTATCATTTTTTTAAATTGTTTCGCTCCGTATTCAAGTACATTATTTTATCCATTGGATCATCACAATAAAAGACCCATAAATCATTATCAGTAGTCAAAAAAAAATCATTTAATTTATTTATCCTATCCATATTAGCCTTATAATAATCTCTGAGGTTGGCTTTTGTAAATCCCTTATCTTCTGAAAATGGATCTTTTGCATGCAAATAAAAAGGTCCGCCCTCAAGAGTTACATCTGTCTTATCGTTAACCATAATCCCTATTATATCGGTCAAATCAACAACAGCGTGAATATCTTGATAAAGTTTTTCCCCGAAATTAATAAAATCAGAAATCATAATTAGAAGGTGGGTGTTGCTGAATATCTCAAAAAAACCCTGCAAGGCGACCTCAAGATTCAGATTCCCACCCAGATTTTTTGGAGAAGTCATCCTCCCCAAAATTTCTGAAAAATGATTAGCCCCTGTTTCAAAATTTATGGCTTCAACTATACCATCATTGAACATCAAAACACCAACCCTGTCACCATATGATATAGCACCATAAGCAATGTTTAGTGCCAGTTCAATAGCATACTCTATCTTAGCCTTTTCCTGGGTACCATACATCATTGATTCACTAACATCAATAAGAAGCAATATGTTTATTGAGATATCCTCAGAATAAACCCTCACTAATGTATCATCACTCCTTGCTGAGGCCTTCCAATCTATTATGCTTGCATCATCATCTGGCTGATAGCTCCTAAACTGTTCAAATTCCATACCTCTCTGCTTTATAAGGCTCCTTGGAGATGGTGACTCAACATAATTTTTGTTCTTTGTGTAAAACTCTATGGAGCCTATTTTTGGGTTGGTATCTATATTGAGATTCATTTTAATAAACTTTAGTTTTGTCCAAGATTTCAGAAATTATATCGTCCGTACTTACACTTTGCATCTTTGCCTTGAAATTAAGATACAACCTATGTCTTAAGGCTTCATAGATTACATCCTTAACATCTGAAGGAATCACATAGTCCCTCCCATTCATCAGGGCCTGTGATTTTGCTCCCAAAATAATGGCAATTGAAGCTCTGGGTGAAGCACCCATAGTTACCATATCTGCATATTTTATCCCATACTCCCTGGGCTTTCTCGTGGCACTAACGATGTCAAGTATATAATTCTTAATCCTTGTCTCTGCATGAATTCTCCGCCTTAATTTTTGTATTATCAATACCTCGTACTTGGACAGTATATTTTTCACCTTGAACTCATCAAAACTCTTAGAAGACAGATTGTTATCAATTATCTGCAATTCAGAATCATAGTCAGGGTAGCCAACATTTATTTTAAACATAAACCTCTCCATCTGAGCCTCTGGAAGCGGGAAGGTTCCTGACTGCTCAATTGGATTTTGTGTAGCCATAACCATGAAAGGGTCTTCAAGTGTATGTGTCTTTTTACCCAGAGTTACTTGTTTTTCCCCCATAGCTTCAAGCAGAGCAGATTGGACCTTAGGCGGAGCCCTATTGATCTCATCACCCAGGAATAAATTGCTGAATACTGGGCCCTTTTGAAACTCAAACCCCCTAACTTTATCATAAGTCTGTATACCAATTATATCTGAAGGCAGCAGGTCTGTAGTAAACTGTACTCTCTTAAAATTCAGGTTAGATATCTGAGCAAAAGTCCTGCACAATACAGTCTTACCTAACCCGGGAAGGCCCTCTAAAAGTATATTTCCTCCGCCTATAAATCCACGAAAAATACTCAAAACCAGCTCATCCTGCCCTTTCATAATTTTTTTAACTTCTTCTCTTGCCAGCGTGATTTTTTTTGCATAAGTCTGTATCTGTTCCTTGAGCTGCTGCCTCGTAATGGAATCATCATCGCTGATAGGTTTCTTCTCCCATTCCCCCTTATCCATAATGGTTAAATCAGTATATCGACAATATAAATATCTTCTTGACCATTATTATGTAGTAAATAAGCTTTTTAAATTTTAGAATTAGGATGTAATCTAATGTTCAGTAAATCTAAAAAAACAACGAAAAAAGACCTTAACCAGATTAGGAAAGTTTTTTTTGATGAACTCCAGAGAATAAAACTGGATATCCAAGATTACCATGAGTCTGCTTTTAGTAAGTTTGTTTATCTTTTCCATAATACGCTTATTTCAATATTTTTAATTGATAGAAATCTTATATTCAAAGAAATAGTTGAAAACATGAAAAATCTTAGCTCAACTATATATAACCTGAATAAGCAAATTGAAAAAATCGAAAATGACATTCTCAATAACCAAGACAAGAAAAGATTTCCTCTTCTAAAAGAAGAGCTTGACAGACTAATGGAAATTAAAAAATACTATGCAGAGCTTGAAAGAAATATAGCCAGGAATAAACTGGTGTTCGAGCTTGATAATATATCCGAAGAGATTAATAGACTTACATTCAGCGGTGAAAGATTTTCTAACGACGAAGTGAGAAAAATTGTAGCTAAAGGAGAAGACCTGATTGAAAAAATAACACATAAAGAAGAAAAAGAAGAAAAAGAAAAAATTTTGGTTAGATTCTCAAACTATATTGGTTCTTTGATTGGAAGAAAAAACAAAAATCAGAAAGGAAAAACGGAAAAAACAAATGATTATTCTCCAGGTGAAAGAACTTATCTCACTGAAAAAGAGAATATCCATATACAATCTCAGGTAAGCCCAGAATTCTACAGCCGACACATTAAACCAGTGATAAGCTTTATAGAAAAAAACCAGGGACAATACACTATAAAGCAAATAGAAAAAGCATACAGGGAGCAAATGTGGAGAGAAGAATTTGAAACAGCTTTCAATTTGATTTACAAATCTATAGATAAGAGAGAAGAAACTCCCGGATATACACAGGATATAATAGATAAACAAGAGAAAGAAAATAAATACATAAAAAATATAGAAAGTAAAAACGAAGAAAAAGAAGAAGAGAAAATAAAAGAAGAAGAACTAAAACAAAAGAAAGAAAATAAAAGCATGGAAAGTGAAAAAAAAGAGAAAGAAGAAGAAGAAGAAGAGAAAATAAAAGAAGAAAAACTAAAACAAGAGAGAGAAAATAAAAGCATAGAAAGTGAAAATAAAGAGAAAGAAGAAGAAAAAATAAAAGAAGAAGAACTAAAACAAAAGAAAGAAAATAAAAGCATGGAAAGTGAAAATAAAGAGAAAATAAAAGAAGAAGAACTAAAACAAAAGAAAGAAAATAAAAATAAAGAAATTGAAAAAGAAGAGAAAGAAGAAGAAGAACTAAAACAAAAGAAAGAAAATAAAAACATAGAAAGTGAAAATAAAGAAAAAGAAGAAGAAGAACTAAAACAAGAGAAAGAAAATAAAAACATGGAAAGTGAAAACGAAGAAAAAGAAGAAGAGAAAATAAAAGAAGAAAAACTAAAACAAGAGAGAGAAAATAAAAGCATAGAAAGTGAAAAAAAAGAAAAAGAAGAAGAGAAAATAAAAGAAGAAAAACTAAAACAAGAGAGAGAAAATAAAAGCATAGAAAGTGAAAAAAAAGAAAAAGAAGAAGAGAAAATAAAAGAAGAAAAACTAAAACAAGAGAGAGAAAATAAAAG
>CAZBGG010000068.1:0-6692 GCA_964491305.1 uncultured Methanosarcinales archaeon | reverse complement strand
GAAAATATAGTATAAATTTGTATGTAGAAGGTGATAATAGGATTAGTCAAATTACAAACATACATGCAAGGGGCAGTAACAAAGAATACAGGGCCAAAGTTCCAGTGGTTTTGAATAATAATTGTAATGGGAACTACGACGAGGGCATATATACCTTGGTCATAGAAGGCCTTGGTTCAAGAATTGAAAAAGAAATCAATGTAATAGACGGAGGCGTTGGCTGTACAGAGAAGATAATAAAAGATGAAAAGAAGGTTTTGGTTGAGCCGGAACCTGAGGCGGGGATAAGAAGTTTTTACACCCTCAACAGAAATTATAATGATAAAATAAACCTTTATGCGTCCTTTAAAAACATAAATGGTACGGAAAATGTTCATTTAAAATCTATATTTGGAAACGAAACTATCCAAATACAGAATAACAGCAGGATAAAATTTGAAGTAGAAGCTCAAAAGGGTGAAAATTTATATGTTTTAGACATGGAAGAACATGATACCAAGTATCTTTACGTGTCTTTTCCAGGTGATAGAGATACTGAAGATGATGTAAATAATAATAGTGAGATTTCAAATGGTGACAATAAACAAAGTTTTTACAATGAAGTGTCGGAAAGAAAAGAACCAGATATTAATAGTTCTTCCGGAGAGAATGACAATGTAAAAAATGAAATTTCTAGTGACGGGGTGGGTATAATAACCGGAAAGCTTTCATCCATATATAAATCGTCGGCAGAGAAAAGCCAAAAAACTGCCAGATATGCTCTTGTGTTTACATTATTGATTTCGTTATTTTATCTTATTTTTATCAACAGGAGAAAACTATATAAAACACCTGCCTTTTTTAAAGAAATATGGCCGAACAAAAAATAGTATGTAGAGCAATTATTGAAATGTTGGGTTCCCCTAAGGAACACATAGAAGGGACTATGAAAAAATATGTTGACAAGATTGAAGAGGACTATAAAAAAATAAAGCTTGTGGACAAATATATTTCCGAAGCAGAAGAGGATGAGGAAAAGAAGCTCTACAGTGTTTTTTCAGAGGTTGAGATGGAGGTTGAAAGCTTAGGGGATCTCTCTTGGTTTTGTTTGGATTATATGCCTTCCTCGGTTGAGATTGTAGAGCCAGATAAATTAGAGTATAATACTACTGATTTCTCCCACTTTTTGAACGATTTGCTCGCCAAACTCCATAAGATTGGAAAGGAGCTTAAGAGATTCAATATACAAAATCAGACGTTACTTAGGAACTCAAATATTTTGATGAAGAATATGATTCTTATACAATTGAAAGAGGGGCCAAAGACCCTATCTGAGATTGCTAGAAGTGCAGGGGCTCCAGAGGAGGATGTAGATAAATTCTTGAAATCGATGGTAAAGGAAGGGAATATTAGAGTTGAAAATAAAAAATATTCTTTGAATGGTTAAATTTTTAAATAATATTGCCTATTACCACTTCATGATGTACTTAAAATTTGATGAAAAAGTCCTAATGGTGCTTTTTTTTGTTTCCTTGGTTGTCTTGATTAATCAGTTGGTCGTGCCACACTTTGTTTTTATGGGTGTTATTTTTTTTGATGGGGCTCTTGCTTTTTTAATTAATGTTTTTTTAATAGCGCTTATTTTGGTCTTGATATTTGTGTTTTCAAAGAGAGGTAAGAAGAGTCTTGTACTATTAATTGTCCCGTATGTTTTCATGTTTTTTAATTCTTTTATTAATTTATTGTCCTCTTATTTTTTCAATGAAGATTTCTTAGCATTTATAAACAAAGTCTTTGGTGCTGAAGCAATGTTTATGGGCTTTGTGGCAAACCAGTCAATACTTCTTTTGATTTCGGCTTTTATATTGACGCTGGTTGTTATATTAAAAAGATCTTGGTGATTAGTGCAATGGTAAGGAATAAAAATAAGATTTCTTCAAAAATTCCAGATGTTTTTAAAGGTCCTCTAATCCTTTGCTTTGATAGGGGGTAGAAAATAGCTATACCCTTATGATTTAACATATCCAGGATTAGATGGCTAAGGTATCCAGAAAAAAAAGCTAGTCCATAACCCATAAGAAAAAATTCAATTGTCAAAGATAATGGGGCTGCTAAGAGGATGCTGTGAAAGTATCCTCTATGTTTCGTAAACCACCCCAAAGGAAGATATTTACCTATTTTGGAATTTCTGGTGTCTATATCCGGGAACAAACCACCAAAAAGAAAAAAGACAAAGAACGTAAGTTTTTCAACATCAAGTTTCTCGAAGAGCCCCCAGAAAATCAAAAACATTAGAGAAGTGAATACAATGTGCGTTCTAAATTTCATAGTTCATCGATTGAAGGGATATGTTCGCTGTTCCCTCCATCACCAGACTCTTCTTGTATTTTTTTAATCTCTTGACGAGGATCTACATTTACTGTCACTTTGTTGGCTATCACTTCAAGTCTGTCAAACATCTGGTTTCTCTTAACTCTGCCTTCAATCTTTATTGTTTCACCAAGCAAAGAAGTCTTAACCTCTTCAAAATTTTCCGGGTTTTCTCTTAATTTGTTCATTTGCTCTTGTGTTTTATTAGTAACTTGCAGGGTGGCGTTGCCAAAAAAAACTGCTCTTATATTGTCTGTTCCATCATCAATGACTATGTTCATAACATTTCCATACTTCGGCTCCACGTTTCCGTGTTCGTTGCATGTAAAGGATTCTGAATTTTGGGTTAGCTTTTTGTTGCATTGTGGACATTGTGGAAAAAATTTAGGATCAAAAACTTGTACTACAGTGCCCAATATTTCTACATTCATATCATTCTCGGAAATCTCAGAAATCTTTTTCCTCTTTGCTTCCTGTTGTTGTTCTTGGTTCTCTTGTACATCTACATTTATGGTTATTCCTTCAGGATTAATTACTATCTTGCTGTTGCTATTCATATGTATTTCTTTTCTTCCCATATTTTCTTTTGCAAATCCCTCTTTTATCTTTAAAATATCTCCCAGATTAAAGTCAGATAGGAGCTCAACCTTATCGTTCCATAATGTTACTCTAATTTGGCCTGTTTCATCAGCAAGAATAAATGATCCAACTCTCCCCTTCATACCATTCCTTTCAAACTCATTAACAGGGAATATCCTTACGACTTTTCCTACTGTCTCCAAAGCTCTCATGCCCGAGTAAATATCTTTAATTTTTACAGGTCCTTCGCTCTCTACCAGTTTTACACCCAGGTCATTGGCGACGATGTATGCTGCCCCATCCTTAGATATCAGCCCAGACAACTGATCCATCTTTTCCTTGATCTTGGCATCAAGCTCCTCATCTGAAAGATCTGATTTCTCTTTAATTTTTTTTACAATTTCTTCGTAAGGTATATTTACCATCAGAACACCCCACTCTTCGGAAATAAGAGGTATTTATATAGTTTTTGCAAAATATTATGTAATTGTTTACTATAAAAGCTTGTTAATTTTGGCAAAAATTTATAGAGAAAATAGTATATAATTTATTTTTCTAAGGCGGAAAGTATAAAGCGAAGTTGTAGATTAAATACTTAAATTTAATTTTTTCATTTTCAATAAAAGGAACCTTTCTTTCTGTTTCGGGGCAAAATTTATATTTTCTTTTTGGCTCGTAGCTACACTCAAAAAAACTATCATCTTCCTTGGACCTATGTTCCAGAAAATTCATTAAATCTTGCTTGGATATGAATGATATCCTCTCATCTGTCTTGACGAAGAATAAATTCCTGTCCATTTCTCTTTCTCTATTATTAATCCTAAGCTTCATCTCTTCCATTGTTCCTTCCCCTGAGTAAGTTGTTTTAACTGGATAATTCTTATCAGGGTCTTCATAAATAAGGCCGCCGTCTTCACCTTCATCATAATATGAAAATGGTAGCGTGTCTTCTCTAGATGGCCTGGTGCAGTCTTTTAAGCTATCTATCATTGCTTGCATTGGGCTTTTTTCAAGACATTTATCTTCTCCATCCAGGCATTTATCATTTAAGTTATTACCTCTAAGGGGAATATCACTAAAAGTATCTTTTACAAATAAAGGCCTAATCGGGTTAAATTTTGGTTCTATGCCTGGTTCTTCAAAAATTTCATAATACGAATAATGTTTTTTATCCTCAACACTTGCTGAGGCCAAAAGGATATCTGAAGAGGAATGTTTTTCAGAGAACAAAAGATAAACTGGCTTATCTTTGACAGAGCTTTTGAACAAAATTATATAGTATCCCAATGACTCTCTATTCGGGATTACATCAACACATCTTAAGTTGTCGTAAAGTTTCTTAATTTCTTGAAATTCCATTCTATACTCATCGAATTTATCTTTCCTTAGTGCCTTATTGAGCTCGTCCATCTCTTTTTTCTCGGTTGAATATGGTATAACAATTTCTTCAGCGAAAGGGCTCTTTTTAATTTCAAATTTGTATTCGAAATCTTCAAACATCTTATCTTCTGGGATGGTCAGGTTACAATAACAGTTGTTGGCTGCACTATCAAAGCATGACCTTAACTCATCTTCAAACATATGCCTATAAGTGGTGGTAATATTTGTGCAATTTCTGGACCAGACGATTCCTTCTTTTTTTGTCTTCTCTCTTATCTCTCTTTCAAAAACCGTATCAACGCAGGTCTCTACATCATTAAACCCTCTTTCGCATTCTTCCACAGAGCTAATAAAATCAAGTGAGGTCCTTCTAAGTTTATCGTAAACACTTAGGCTGTAATTTGTGTCTATGGTGAATGATGGCATAATTGAATAGATTGTTTCTTTTTTGTTGCTAGGCGGGTCGTAGTGGATTTCTTCGTCTACAATTTTATCAGAGTCCTTTTTGGGTTTACTGTCTTCATCGTACCTCTCTAAATTGCTAAAATCGAGCCTATAAGCAGCTACGATCTCTTTGTTGTTCCCTGGCAGGTAGTTTGATGGTATATTCCTCAATTCAAGCCCTTCTCCACCTAGGCTCTCGGCAATTTTCCCGTTGCCAGTATAAATTGCAACGTGACAAACATCTCTTGTTCTTTCTGATGTGCATGGGTCGATGAAGAGAAGATCTCCTTCTTTCAGCTCACTATCCAAAGATTCTATCTCTTTTGGGCAAGGTTTGCCGTTTTTTGAATCACAAACCATTTCTCCCTTATTTTGCGCCCAGTGGTAATATCCGTGAGCATTCATTCTGTTAACGTCTATTCCCATGTTTCTTAGATTCCACCAAACAAAACCTGAACAGTCAAAGCCTGGTTGAATTGGTTGCCCTGCCCTTTTAGTGCCAGAAGGTATTTTTTCGGGTATATAAACTCCTTGAAAAACTGGGTTGTCTTTTTCCTTTTGTTCCATTGTTACTGAATAAGGATATGGAGACATTCCACCCCACATGTATGGCAGGGACGAGTACTTCACTGCGTACTCCGTTGCTACTTGTGACAAAATTTCTCCCCCTTCATTGTTTTTCCAATCATAAATTATCTTGTCATCTTCAGGGTTTGCCCTAATTGATTCATAGAACTCACTACTAAAGATAATGAATGGTGTTGATGCATGACCCTCAACTATCATTTCATCGCTTATAGAAATAAAATAGTTGTTGTTTGGAAGGATTTCTACGTCATAGTTCACTAAATAATTTTCAAGCTCTGGTTCCATGTAATTTTTAACTGATTCTTTTACCTCGCTATGTGTCGGGAAGCTACCGCCTTTTTCGTATTCTTCGCAATTCCAGGATGTGAAATTTCTATAATGGCCACACAAGGATTCTGATTTGAATCCTCCCTTTTTTGCAGCCTTGAAGATGGCTCTTTCTGCAGAAAATGAAGCTGCCATGTCTACATAATGAAGTGTCTCTTCTGCCCTTTCGGCAGTCCTTAGAATTTCCATCTGTCTTTCTCCAATTGATTTTTCAATTTCGCTATGTTTTGCTGATAAAATGGCTGCCAAAGAAATCAAAGCGATTAAAGTAATTACAAAAACGAATACACTAAAAAAAACTCCTTTCTTATTCATTTTCCAACCCTCACACTCAAAGTAATTGTCTCACCTTCATGAATAGCAGGGATTGTCAAAACAAAAGAAACTTCATCATCAAGATGGGGCTCATAAAAGGCATATGCCCTATTTTGATCGGGGTTTTTAATGACAATTGATCTTCCCGTTGTTTCGTATATTCTTTCCAATAAGGGGGTTATTTTCTCTTTAACCTTATTATGCATATCTCTATCTTCCCTGGCCAACGAAATAAAATACCCATATTCTGCGGTGTATCCTTGAATAGTTACAGGGGTTCTCAGAATTTGCAGGGTTTGCATTTTAGCATCGAGTATATCGGTTTCATCTTGGATACTATATCCACCCCCCCCGGTTATTAGGTAAAATATAATTGGAAATACTACTAGTAGTATCATTATGGCAAAAAATGCGAACGCATCAACTACAAAACCTACTTGTCCTTTTTTCATTTTAACTCCTTGTTAGTAAAACAGTTATTTTTATGAATCCTTTTTCTTTTTTTCCATCGCTGACTATATTAACAAAATATACTTCCTCTTTTTTAAAAACACTTCCTGGCCCTTCAACTTCCGTAGTTGCAATATCTTCCCATATCCTGTAATACTTTTCATTAAGGAATGCCGAAGGTAAATCTCTATCTCCTGTACTGTATCTATCTCCGTCCATGTTGAGTAGGGTAATTTTCATGGCCACATAAGGCCTATCTT
>CAZBGG010000067.1:0-6713 GCA_964491305.1 uncultured Methanosarcinales archaeon | reverse complement strand
GGAGAAAGACCCTCGTCTATATCAAGGTAGAACGTACCCTTTCTACTTTCCCCTTGAGGAATTATACCCAAATGATCTTCATCGGAATATGTATATGATGGATCAAATCCTTCGGGAAGGTCCAAAGATATTTTTACGTTTTCAGCGTTCTTATCCCCTATATTCTGTATTTCCAGGTTTTTCTTTACTTCTTCCATATCACTTTGTAATCTCCTTGGTTCACTAATAATCTTACCTCGCTGCAAATTTACCTTTTTTGCTTCTTCAACCCTTATATCATATTTTTTAGACAACCATGGCCCTTCATCATCATATCTCTTCTGTAGCTCAATCTGGTAGTCTTCCTGTGAGGCGTCCTCATGGACACGTAGCTTATAATGAAGTATATAGAAAGAGTCCTTACCAGAGCTCCCTTTCCACCAACCAACGTTTCTTATTGTACTATGGCCGGGATAGATTGAAAAAGGATATTCAGTCTTCAAGTTGTAAGTGAGGTTTTCTATGGGGTCCTCACCGCTCTTTGTAACCTTCCATCTTAATTCAAGTGTTTTACCAGCTTCTGCAGGGTCAGGGTCCTGATTCATAAGCACTTCAGTAGTAAAAGGTACTTTCCTAAAATCATTTACTGAAGAAGTACCAGGACTCTGAGTCATAAATTCTTCATCACCTTGAGACATCTGCCCGGATTCCGTTGCTATTGCAGGAACCGCAAACCCAATACCAAAAACCCCCAACATTATCAACAGAACAATTAAATTATTTCCTTTTATCATTTCTTTGCCTCCCTTTATTCTTCCTAAATTTAAATTTTTCCCCAATTATGGTGACAGCCGGAACAACAGTTATTGCAGCTAAGAAACATGCAGTGACCCCATAACTCATAATATCACCCAGCTCTTCCATTATAGTAAGATCCCCCATTGACATAGCCCTGAAACCAATCAGCGCAGCTAAAGTTGTTGTAAACATGGGAAGGAAAACCCTTCTAAGAGTCTCTTCCATCGCCTCAGAAGGCCCCTTCTTTTTAAGCTCGTGGCGGAATCTCATCACAGTCTGTATACCAAAGTCAATCCCTATACCCATAATCATAGAAATAGCACCAGTTGTTGCAGGACTTATCTCAACACCAATCAAACCAAAATATCCATAAGCCCATATAACCCCTATTATTATCACTGAAAGCGGCGTAAGAGCATATCTTGGTGAACCAAATAACAAAAACAGAACTACTAATATGCCCACTATCGAAAATATAGAAGTCCTCTGCATATCAGGACCAAGTTCACCTTCAATAACTGGGCCCGTTGCAATCATTCCAGCTGGACTAACTTTAAGTTGGACTGGCTTGTTTACATTGTCTACCAGATTTTGAAGTTTATCCACAATTTCCTTATCATCAAAATCTGTCCCGAGGCTTAGCCTTATTAACGAATGAGTATAATCATCACTTATGTAGTTTGAATATAATTCATTCTCATTAATCAAATCTTTTATTTTTCTCTCGGATCTGGGTATTCTTCCATCGTTCTGAAGCTTCAGGAGTGTTGAGAGGCTATCAACATCATCTACATCACGAATTTCAAGAGCCAAAAGACTCAAATCGTTTATATATTTCACTATCTCAGGTTTCCTTAAATCCCTGGGCCCTCCCAGAGTACTCTGATCCACCTCAACAGAAATCATAATAGAGTCCCTTTGGCCAAAATCATTTCCAATAATATCAAAAGCTCTTATCACATCAATCTCTCCGGGAACCATATCTTCATTATCCAAAGATTTAGTTTCCACATTCCCAGCCAAAATAATTGACACAAAAGTTATCAGAAGAACTATTAGTAAAATCTTAAAAGGGTTTTCAGCAACAAATCTGGAATAATTTTTTATTATAAGCTTTCCAATATTCTTCATTTTTCCACACCTAATAGAGCTTCATCGTTTATAATAATTGCAGGCAACACTATGACTGAGGAAATAATACAATAAAATATACCTATTGCAAGGGTCAGCCCAAGATTCTGCATCATTGGGATTATAGATAAAGTTAATGCCAAGAAGCCGATCATCGTGGTACTTCCCGAACCAATAATAGCAGAACCAACCCTGGGAATGGCCTCCTTCAACGCCTTTATTTGTACATCCTTCCCTCTTTCTTCTCTATACCTTGTCAGCATAAATACTCCATATTCAACTCCAAGACCTAAAACCATAGCTCCAAGTCCTGCTGTTGCAAAAGAAATTTTTATATTAAGCCACCCAAGCGTCCCGCCTGTTAACAATAGAGCAAGAAATAAACTAACAGAAATCATCAAAGCTCTCCTAAGGGATTTTTGGACCACAATTATAAGAGGAAAAATTAATATAAAAGCCACAATAAGAGTATAAACCGAATCATATCTAAGTAAATCAAGTATAGTGCTCATCACAGGAGCTTGTCCAGTAACCATTATATTTGTACCAGGTGGCGTTGAAAGCGCATCAATTTTCTCGTGAATCAGTTCATTAATCTCTTCAGTTTCTTTTTCACTGTTTCCAACATTGGTTCTCAGCATTACTATCATCTTCTTCCTATCATCACTTACCAAACCTTCACTTTGTGGACTATGTCTTAGTATTTCTGAGACAGTAGAGATGCTTAAATCAGGATCCTGCTGTTTTGCAGCCTCAATTACAGGCCTAATGGAAACCACAGAATCAATCTTACTCTCCCTTTCAAGAATCGGTTCAATACGAAGAAGGTATTCCATTATAACAGGGTCTAGAATATCTTTTGGGGTTTCCCTCACATTCAAGTCATCATCAAGCATAAAAAGAAGAAATATAGTATCCTGGCCGGAGAACTTATTCTCTATTCTGTCATTCAGCTTAAAAATTGGTAAATGTTGGGGCATTTGCTCATTAATATCACTCTCAAGCTCGATATTCCCTATCCCCAGAGCAACAACAAAAGTGATCAGAAAGAAAAACGCCAGAATTTTCCTCGAATGCCTATGGACTAGAGTTGCATAACTTCTCAGAATACTCTCAAGCAGACTCATTCTCTTATTCTCCTTTTTATGACCAATTCGAACTAAAAAAAATTAATCTTTATAAATTTTTTTTAAGAGTGTACAATAGCTTTGGAAGGAGTTTAGCAAAGAATCCTAAGAAACCTTGATATTAAAAAATAATATGTACTAAGAAGATAAGATACAGAGGGGGAGAAGGATGTATATGCATTTATTTTATAAATAGATTCGATTTTCCACCATGTATATGGGAAAAGAACTGATTATCGTTGGAACAAGCCATATCGCTAAACAAAGTACCGAAAAAGTCAAGTCAGCAATGGATGATAATCTGCCGGATGTAATAGGAGTAGAGTTGGATATGATGCGATATAAAAGCCTGATATCTCAACAAAAGGAGAAGGCAAGAGGAGCAACAATGTCAAACATCAGAGCTGTCGGGATTAAGGGGTTCCTGTTTGCTGCAATGGGCTCATTCGCAATGAAAAAGCTGGCTAAATACGTAGGAACAAATCCAGGAGATGATATGCTCAATGCAATAAGAATTGCAAACAGTAGAAAAATAAAGGCTTATCTTATAGATCAGAATATCAATATCACCTTATCCAGATTTTCCAAATCACTTACAGCAGTTGAGATATTCAGATTCATTGCAGATATTATTAAGGGTATATTCAGCCCAAGAAGAGAGATGAAGAAACTTGGTATAAATAAATTTGATCTTAACAAAGTCCCAAGTGAAGAAATTGTTGAGAAAATGATTGAACACATGAAAAAAAGATATCCCAGTATTTACAAGGTTTTAGTGCACCAAAGGAATATTTATATGTCAAAAAGGATAATGAAGATAATGGAAAATGACGAAATAAATAAAATGGTTGCTGTTGTAGGAGCTGGTCACCAAAAAGGTATCAAACAGATTCTTGAACACCAATCCAAGGCCACTTTCTCAATAAAGGCTCTATAAAAGCAAAATTTATTTAAAGTAATATTTCAATAAGACTACTGATGGAGCTGTGGTTTAGGATAAGGGACTTTTTTAGATATACGAAAAGGGAGAAGAGAGATATAATTATAGCGGTTCTGGTTGTTACTTTTGTATTTGCATATAGCGATGGAACAGATAAATTTATTCCTTCAAGATGGCTCACTAATTTAGTGGTTGTTCTTTTTTTTGTCTATTTGAGCCTTATGTTCAGAACAGCCGTACAGAAGATTTTCGCGTTAAAAAAAGGTTTCACAGTGGAGTTCAGATGCTGGCCCGTTGGGCTTATAATTTCAGCAATTATCACAATGATAACACAGGGGAATATACATATAATCCTGCCAGGGGGTGTGATCTTCTACCATATGACTTTATTAAGGCTGGGAAAATGGAGGTATGGAGAAAATACTTCCACCAGGGGTTCTATAGCTGCAAGTGGTGCGGTAGCCAATTTAATACTTGCAACAATCGCGCTCACCTTTTCAGCCCAATTAGGAATCTTCCCGGAATATTTTGATAAACTTGCTTACATAAACTTTATATTTATAATATTTACACTATTGCCTTTGCCAAGAATGGATGGGATACATCTGTTCTTCACATCAAGACTCACTTATGTATTCGTCTTTTCAACATTACTGTCATACATACTATTAACAATGATAGATGTTTATTCATGGATACTCGCATTCATAATAGGCGTTGTATGCTGGTTATTATACTACATCAACTTTGAACCAGAATGATAAAAAAACTAAAAAATAAAAAGGGAGCCTCAGTCTATAAGGACTGGGCAGAAATAGTTAGCCTTTTCCTATTAATCCTAGGATTTTTTTTGTCAGTAAGCTCAGAATCTACCCTGGTTACATATATTATACTTACTCTTTGTGGATTTTTGGTTGGTAGGATATACTACTTCAGAAGAAGAAACATAAAATTCCCATTTTACCTCATTATTGCTTTTTTCTTGATAGGTTATATTATTGGAGTAAAGATGAGAGACAGGGGGGGCGTCCTTCTGATTTTCTTTTTCTTTTTTACAGGCGCTTACATAGGCTACACTCTCCATGAAAAAAAGTATCTTAAGTAATCTAAAGCTTTTTTTCATCCCATAAGAGATAATCCGAAACTTTAAAAAGAACCCGTAATTCACCATTTCTATGGCAGAGCTAAACTTACCAAAAAAATATGATCCAAAAATTTCTGAAAAAAAATGGCAAGATTACTGGGAGGACAAAGGAATAAATAAGTTTGATCCCGAGAACACAGAAAAGATATTTTCCATTGATACGCCACCACCTACTATGTCTGGAAGAATGCATATAGGCCACGCCTTCTCATACGCTCAGAACGATTTTATTGCAAGATTCCAGAGAATGAGAGGCAAAAATGTATTTTTTCCTTTTGGCAATGATGATAATGGGATTGCTTCTGAAAGATTTGTGGAGAAGGAATGCAACGTAAGGGCAACAACTATGAAAAGAAGTGAATTCACAAAGCTCTGCCTTGAAACACTTGAAAAGGAAAGACCTAAGTTTACACAGGACTGGAAAGATCTTGGGATTAGCTGCGATTGGAATATTTTTTATTCCACGATTAGTGAACATTCACGAAGAATATCACAATGGTCGTTTTTAGATTTATACAAAAAGGGCAGAGAATATAGAAAAGACGCTCCTTCATTATATTGTCCCGAGTGCCAAACAGCAGTCTCCCAGGTAGAATGTGAAAGCAAAGAATTAGATTCACACTTCAGCGACATAGTTTTCGAAATCGACGGAGAAGATGCGATTATAGGAACAACCAGACCAGAATTATTGCCAGCCTGTGTAGCTGTTTTTTATCACCCCGAAGATGAAAGATATAAATGTTTTGAAGGTAAATCCGCAAAAGTCCCCATATTTGAACTTGAGGTTCCAGTTTACAGTGATGAAAGAGTAGAGAAAGATAAAGGAACCGGACTGGTTATGTGTTGTACATTTGGAGATCAAAAAGATATGGAGTGGTATTTCGCATATAATCTTCCTTTAAGATCTGTTATTAATGAAGACGGAAGATTAAACAAACTTGCCGGAAAATATGAAGGAATTAAGGTAAAAGAAGCCAGAGAGAGAATACTAGAAGAGCTTGAAGAAAAAGGCCTAATGGTTGATAAAAAAACTATTAAGCATAGCGTTAACATCCACGAAAGATGTAAGCAAGAAATTGAAATAATACATACCAAACAATGGTTTATAAAATATCTTGACATCAAAGAAAAGCTTCATAAGTGGGGTTCTGAACTTAATTGGTACCCTCAGCATATGAAAGTAAGATATGACCATTGGGTAAATGGCCTGCAATGGGATTGGCTAATTTCAAGGCAAAGATTCCACGGGGTGCCTATCCCTGTATGGTACTGTAAAGAATGCGACCACATAATAACCGCCAATGAAAAAGACCTCCCAGTAGACCCCCTTACGGATGAGCCACCAGTCAATGAATGTCCCGAATGCAGATGTTCTGAAATAGTACCAGAAAACGACATCTTTGACACATGGGCAACATCTGCTCTTACACCCACATTATCAAAAGAGTTAATGAAGGGAACAAAAGCTTACGATAAGTTATTCCCAATGAATCTTAGACCACAGGCGCACGATATAATTACGTTCTGGCTCTTTAACACAGTGGTTAAATCAAATTTCCATTTTAACGAGAATCCATGGGAAGATGTGGTAATA
>CAZBGG010000066.1:0-6754 GCA_964491305.1 uncultured Methanosarcinales archaeon | reverse complement strand
TCCTCTCCCTTTTATTTCGATAACATCTCCTGGTTTGATATTATACTTATCCATTGTTCCAGAAGAAACCCTGGCAATGTTCCTGCCCACATCCATCTGGATGGCTTCTGCAGTGGTTAAAGTGATTTTTTTATCTTTCATTTTTATCTCCTCCTGGTGAATCGTGATTACGTTTGACTTTGTTAACAATGACAGCGTAATAAAAAAACTAAAAAAATGCCCTTCTGAGAAGGGCTAATTCATATTATTTGACATCAATTCGCTTTTTGTCGTCTTTTTTCTCGGTTTTTGGAACTTTTATCTCCAGCACTCCGTTCTTGTAGCTGGCATCGACGTTTTCAGTGTCAGCGTAGGAGGGCATTGGAAAGTGCCTATAAAATCCAGTATGCCTTCTTTCGATTCTGTAGTAACCTTTCTTTTTGTCTTCATCCTTATGCTCGTCTGTCTTCTCTACGTGTACCTCAACACCATTATCTGTTTTGCTTACAGAAATATCTTCTTTATTCACACCTGGAAGCTCTACTGTTGCAACTATCTCGTTTTCTGTTTCGAACAGATCAGCCAAGGGTTCAGAGTATTCTGAAAGGCTGGGTAGTTCTTCTCTGGGCCCTGTTAATTCTTTTTGCCCTCTGTTTCCAAAACCACTCCTAAAAAAATCACCAAAAATTGAATCCATCTCATTTTGAAGTCTTCTCATTTCATCCCATAGGGTATTTCCACTCCTTCTCATAAAAATCACCTCCGTTCCATGGTTGAACTAAAACTAAACTTGTTGACCTAAGATAAACATGAGGAATCAATTTTACTATTTAAATGTTTCGATTTTTGATTATTGTATGTTTTAATAAAAGAATTTTATGTTACTTTACGTCGCTTGATTGTTCTACATGATTAATCTGATTTGAAAGGGGTCTAATAACAAAAAACCCTGCTTTTTGTAACATCTAGTTCTGCGCTTTTGATTGTACTCCTATCTTCTTTTAAGTGGGAGTAGAAGGGTTTGCAATAAACCCAAAATTTTTGTTAATTGGCTGTTCTTTCATAAAGTTTTCTGAATTTATGGGCATTTTCTTTAAGCCACTCCTTGTACTTCTCAAGCTCATGGTGGGAAATCATTGACGGATTGTTTTTGTGGACCAATTCAGCTGTTTCCAGGAGGCACTTGGCAAGGTCTTCGTTTGTTGGGTTATTATCACCTATATTTTTGAATAAACCGTAGAATTTGTCTATTACCACATGGTGTACTGTCTCCTTGAAAATATTTTCTTTTGTAGGTCCCTCCGGATAGTCTTGTGCTCTTCTATAAATATTCATCATAAGCTCATGTTTGTCATTGTGTTCCCTGGATGTATCATTTTTTTTATCTGCCATAAGGATCTGCGATATAAAGAATTATTTAATCTTTTTTATGTTCAAACTTTCATTTTGGATAAACCATCTTCATGTCAACTATGTTATCTTTTGGCGGACTTGAAAGTTTACTTAATCCATCCTTTGGCATACCTTGGTAGGTTGACGAGAAATGAGGAGGTATATGACCTCTATTCATATAACCCGCAGATTGATTGGCAGGATGTTCCGCATAATTGTAAATTTTTCCTGGAATGCAATTCTTGCTCAAATTTTCACTTTTTTTTCTTCCGTAAAGGAAATCATCGGTCGTCAGAGGCTCTTCATATCTTAACATTTTTTGGTCTCTTCTGGGAAATTGACCTGAAGATGGTTTGTTATCGGTGTCACTATGTTTTATTTGTTTATCTGTTGTTCTATGGGGCTTTTTTTCAGAAGTCTTTGGACTTATTTTATGTGGCTCATATCTCCAAACTTCCCTTTTTCTATCTTCTTCACTTTGAGTATCAGTCTTTGTTTCATCCAGTCCATATGGTTGTTCTTTTCCTGGTATTTTTACTGTTCCTTTTTTGTAATTCCCGGAATTGGTACTCTTTCCGTCATAATTGCTTGAAGCGTTATTTAGGTTTATGTTTTTTTGATTTCTCTTCCCCTGACCATAGTCATGTATTGGAGAATTTTCAATTAGGTCTTCTATGTTCCTTCTTTCTCTGCCATCTGAATTGTAACTTCTATTATTTTGGTTGGTTGGTATGTATCTTTTTGGATTCTTATCTGGGTTTTTCAGACGCTCTGAATAAGTATCTGGTTGAGGTACTAGAGAATATTTTCCCTCTGTCCCTCTTTTGTAACCCTTGGATTCTTCCCTTTCGTTTAGTACCTCTTCAATTCCTTTGACGTATCTTGTTCCCTGGTTTGTTGCTGCAGGTTTTGTTGTTTCCCTGTATTTTGGCTTGCTCACTTCACTCTTTTCTTTTGTTGCTTTCTCGGGGTTTCTTTTCATTTCTTTATAATTCCTGGAATCGTCTGTTTCTGTGCTGTTTCTTATGCCTTCCCATTCTCCGTTCAATATATCTTCAATTCCTGTAGCATATTCTATGTCCTTACTTATTATTCCGGGTTTTGATGTTTTGTAATCTTGCTTTCTTTCTTCAGTTTCATATTCCGATGTTTTATCCGATGAGTAATCTCTTTTATCACTTCCTCTCTGGATTTCTATGTTGAAAATATTTTTTATGTGGTTAAGGATATCGTTATAAGTTAAGTTTACATTGGCTTGATTAAATGAATCATTTGAAGTGTTTGAGGCAGGGTTATTTTCTTCATTTTTTGCATCTGTTTTGTAATCATATGTTTCATTTCCATGTTCCTTGTGCTTTCCTTCTTTAATTTTGGTTTTGTTATGGTTATTTTGTGGTTTTTTGGTGTTGTAGTTAATTATATTTTTCTGGGTGGGTCTTCCTCCATACTCTCCACTTCTTTCTAACACTCCCTCTGATCTATAAGGAGAATCTTTAATTTTATTTCCCATAATCAGCTCATCTATCGAAAGATCCGTAGAATCAAAATCCATTGACCTGTTGTTAGTTAAAAAGAGTACGTTATAAAGGAATTTTTCATCAGGGCTGAACATATAGCCTAAGCCTTTTACTTTTCCAAAGTCAACAGTATAGGCCATATATTGTACTTTATTGAATACTTCTCCGGTAGATGGAAACGAATAGGCTGCTCCATCTCCATTAATGCTCTCTGTTTGCAAAGGGCCATCTATGCCTTTGCTACTGCCTGGACTTTTTTGGGATGTATTTTCAGCCATCATAGGCGTATGGGAGCAGAACTAGTTTTTAAATAAGTGTGAACAAAATTTCCTAACCTTAGTTTAACATATTTTCCAATGGCTTCCCTCTATCTCTATTTCTGTCCTTTTCTATCTCTTCAATCTTCTTAATTTCTTCAACTATTTCTCTACTCGCCTTTTCTGCTGCATTGTCTTCCATAGCTTCTCGCTCTTCTTTTTGTTCACTATTGGAGACCTCTTTGTTGTAAGCTTTTACAAGGTCTTGAACCCTCCTTCGGCTTAAACCAAGACTTTCGGCCGCCTCATCTATACCATAATTTATTATTTCCCTGGTTTCGAGGTTGGAGGCTTCTTCAAACCCAAGTTCTTTAAAGGCGTTATAAAAACCAAAAGTTCTTACAGTGTTGTTAACATAAGTTTTTTTGAATTGTGCAACATCTCTTTTTATATCATATCCTTCAGGGTTTTTTCTTGCTTCCTGGACAAAATACTTTGCTATAGGGTCTCTTGGAACGTTTATATGCCCTTCATTATTAAGACCATCTTCATGTCCTTCTACTTTCTCTGAAATATCAGCCAAGCTATTCTCAGAATTAATTCCCCTTATTAATTTCGTAAGACCTTCTCTGGTCATTTTGAGATTCTTTCTAAGCTGCGATGTCGTTGTTGTGCCATAGTCCGTGGCAGCACAGTTTATGTAGTCCCGCAGAAAATCTTTTGTTGCGTCCTTTAGATTCATAGTCTTATAAGTTGGTGTTTTCTGCGAGAATGCATCCATATCAACTGGGTGATACGGCTGGATTAAACTTGCAACTTCTCCTCTATATTCATGACATCCCGTGCATACTTTGTAGTCTGGCATATTGTACAGGGAATTTGATTTTAATATATAAAAATTTCTTAACAGATTGTTTATTGTTTGGTTGAAGATATATTTTTCTCCGATTTTTAATCAAAGCTTAAATAAAAAAAGTAAATTCCGCCTTAATTATGAAAATGCTTTTGATATACCCCCCATTTGCACCTCCTACCATTATGTCTTATTCCCTTGCTAATCTAAAATCTCTTATTGAGAATAATTCTCATATGGAAACTTTAGCAATAGATCTTAATGCAAAGTTTCACAAGTTGAGTCATCTGGATACTGTCGAAAAAATTGATAAGGCGATGCCAATATATGAAAAGAATAATCGCAAAATTCTGGAAGGGGGGACACCTGAGTTTTTTGATGATTTTATTAAACTTATAAAGGATGAGAAGCCTGATTATGTTGCACTTAGCATCCTTTATAGTACTCAATGTTTTTACGCTCAAAAACTTATAGAAAATATTGATTGTCCTGTTTTCATAGGTGGTCCGGGAGTATCGGCCAATTTGAGTGGTATAAAAATAAATTCTGGTGAAGAACTTTTAGATGTTTTTGGAATAAAAGATAAAACCTGCTCAGGGCCCGACTTCGGAGATTTTGATGCAAGAGACTATATTTCCCCGCATATTAATGTGGTTAAGTCTTCCCAGGGTTGTTATTATGGCATGTGTTCTTTTTGTAGTCATCACAAAAAAAAGCCTTATAGGGAGCTTCCCCTGGATTTTAAGGAGGGAGGATATTTTTATTTCATCGATGATATGTTGCCTTTGAAAAGACTAATGAGGATAGCTCTTGAAATTCCTGAGAATTCTAAATGGTGGGTTCAGCTTAGGCCTACAAAGGACTTAATTCCGAACCTCAAGTATTTTTCAGAAAAAGGGTTAAAAAGTGTTGCGTGGGGTGTTGAATCCGGTTCACAGGAAATACTTGATAGAATGAATAAAGGAACAGTGGTGGATGATATGTCAATGGTTTTAAAGGAGGCCAAAGAGGCAGGAATAGTAAATACTGTTTATATAATGTTTGGATTTCCTGGAGAAACGGAAAAGGACTTTTTAAAAACAGTTGATTTCCTGAAGAAAAATGAAGAGTTTATAGACCTTGTTTCAACTAGTGTTTTTGGCTTGCAAAAGGGAACTGAAATCTATGAAAATCCCGAAAAATTCGGTATAAAATTAAATATCGAAAAAAGGACAATACTTGATGAAAAAATAACCTTCTATCCAATGCCTGAAAGTTTAAGATTAAAGAAATCTTATAATCATGAGATTGATAGGATAAATAAATTTCCAAAATTTTATGTCCATCTAAAGGAGCAGACTCTTTTTCTTTAATTTCCATTTTTTTGGCTGAAAAAGTATCTTGATTTGGACTGGATGATTTAGAATTCAATAATTTTTTAAATGATAAGTATAATATATATTTAAAAGACAGAATCTTTTATTAAAATTGAGATTGTTCAAGAATGGCAGAAGTGGTATTGTGCGGAGATATAGGAGGGACAAACACTAGTTTGAGTGTCGTTTCAATTGGAGACGGGAAACCTGAAATTTTACTTCTTAGAGAATATTCTACGGCAGATATTCTAAAAATAGAATCTTTAGTCAATGATTTTCTTTCTGATGATAAGGTAAAGGCTTATGGTTGCACTAGGGCTTGTTTTTCAGTGGCGGGTCCTGTAAAGGATGGGAAGTACGTAAAATTGACAAACGCCAATTTGTGTGTCGATGGTGTAAAATTAGTCGAGAGTACTTGCCTGGAGGATGCACTGATTATAAATGACTTTGAAGCAATAGCTTATGCAATTAACGTAATCAATGATGAGGATCTGCATTTCTTGCGTAAGCTGCCTTCCAATAATGGAACAAAAGCTTTGATTGGGGCTGGAACCGGGTTGGGTATGGGATTTGTTTATTTTGATGGCAGGGCTTATTCTCACCTCCCTTCTGAAGGGGCACATATAAACTTTCCTGTTGAAAATAGATTTGATTTAAGCGTAGCCGAATTTATAAAAAGAGAAAAAAATAGAAATTCATTTCCAGAGGCAGAGGATGTTGTTTCAGGCAGGGGTATTGAGTTAATATACAGATTTTTGCAGGATGGTTATGGCGACTGTCCCAAAGATATTAATTCTATTGATATCTTAAAGAATAAGTACGAGAATGAATGCGCCATGAAAACTTATAATTATTTTAAGAGTTATTATGCAAGGGTATGCAGAAACCTTGCTCTGATAAGTCTTAGTACGGGTGGCTTGTATATAGCAGGAGGAATTGCGGCCGGGAACCATGATATTTTTGATGATGATTTTTTGGAAGAATTCCTCGACCATGACAGATTACGTTGTGTCTTGGAGGAAATACCTCTTTGTGTGATAAAGGATTATCATGTGAGTCACTATGGTGCTGCTTATGCAATTGCTATAAATAAAAACAGGTGATTTGATATGGGAAAGTTTAGTTCAAAAATAAGGAACCATATGATTATAGTGTTTGGTGCTACTGATAGTTTAATGAGGAGTAAATTATTGCCTGCTTTTTATAATCTTTATGAAAAAGGTTTTATAAGTCAGACCACGCCTATTGTTTGTGTTGGTGGGGAAAAGTTAACTAAAAATTCCTACATCGACTTTATGGAGCCTGAAAGCAATATTCCTAATGTTAGCAATATGATTCTATCTGGTTTTTTGCAATTGATACATTACGTTAGAATTGACTTCGAATCAGGGGACCTGGGCA
>CAZBGG010000065.1:3907-6763 GCA_964491305.1 uncultured Methanosarcinales archaeon | reverse complement strand
CCTGCCTGCTCGTCATATATAACTCCGCCTTGCTGGCCAACTAGAAAAAGACCTTCCCTTGTAGCCTGAGTAGTACAGGATTCCAGATACTTCCTATATTGTTTCTTTAGGTCATCAGCAGCAGCCCTTATGTCCACCTCTCTTTCTATACGCTCCTCCTGCAAATTCTTTAAAAAGGAGTATAAAAAGCCAAACAATATTAGTATTACAATTCCTATTATCACAAACAGAGTTATTTGCCCTTTTTTGCTCACCATTTAAGCATCAATACCTTCTTTTTAAACCTTATGCTTTCTTAAAAAACAAGAGTTATTGTAAATCTGAAAGAGTTTATTATTCTATCCTTAGTTTAGGCGCCAGGTCAATCCAATAATAAGGCTTACTTTTCCCATAAGCTTCCAAAACATATTCCACATCATCAACGGATCTTGACTCAATTGACGCGGAGTCATCCAATTTCTTAAAAAATTCAACCTTTTCAGTAACTTTATGAGGTATGTCGAATTTTAAAGCCAAATATTTAACCCTACCTGAATAATCTATAGAAGCCCTTTCGGTTAAAAAACCAAACGCTTCAAAATCACCTTCTTTTTTTATGTATAGGTCCCTGAACTCACTGGCAGTAAGCGCTAGTTCACCTTCAAGTACATCGGGTAAATTACCTTCCATCTGCGATAATTCACTACTGAAATCTTCTTTGCCCGCTTCAGGGAGAGAACTACCAAAGTTTAATCCGTCTGTTGAATATATAAGTGATTGTAGCTGTTCATCTACCCATAACTTATCATCCAGGCACATCGTGTATTCTCCTGGAGTATCACCAAAGTCTTCAACGCAAGACGAACCAGAAATATCAACATTACTTACAAACCCATCATGAAATAAAAAATCATTTATTGAGCTACCATCCTCTAGGTCAAAAGAAAAGCCCATTACAACCTTATTATCATATTCGATAACACAAACATTGTTAATTTTCCCCCCTGAGTCTGTCAGTTGTTCTGGATGATTAAGAACATCATCCTTGTGTCCACAGAAAAGAGTGTAATCATGATTGCCTTCAGCAAGCTCCCTAAGTTGTAAAGCTACCAGTTTCGTTCTTGAAGTCCAGGAACCACTTTCACAATAATTGTCATCTATAAAGAAATTGGAGCCGACACACCCGGAGGTCTCATAACCTTCACCAAAAGATTGAACTTCTTTACTCCCTCCGCTGCATTCAACACCACCATCACATAAGCACTGGCTGTCTTGTGGGCAAAAGCCTGCACTTTCATGATCCTTATACCAATTCAACTTATAATCCCTTGAATTCCAGGAACCTTCCTCACACATGAAGTATTGAGCATCATCCGAATCTAAATGGTCTCTTCTAAACTCAGTCCATTCGTTATCAACAATAGAATAAACACCATCACTCATTGTATGCCCTACGCAGCGGGTGCCATTCCAACAGCTGTTAAAATAGCAACATTCTTCCTCGTGCTCTACATCAACAAGGTCCTTTGCATCGTCAGGTAACTCGCTTTTATGAAGGGTTTCTTTTATATCATCCTTTGTTTTGGGCCTCTCATCTATTGAATCCATTTTATCAAATGCACTTATTTTCCAACCCAAAAATCCCGCTTCATCCGTGTTGTACCATGAATTACCTGTGTGAGCACAGATATGAGGGTATTCCTCATTGCCCCTAAGGGTGCATCTACCCTCCCTGTCATAATGGCCAGGAATTGGCGCCACACCTTCAGCATCACCAGAATCATAATAATCATAATCCCCGTAAACAGAATCCTCTCCATTGCAATCTTCAGCACAGGCAGAAGTGTTTCTTATCATGAAACCAACACGGCCACCATCACCAGTAACCTCATCAGTCATTTCGTAGTCATCATGTGCCCATGGGTTCCCTTCCCCGAGAGTTACCCATGTATCACCACTTCCACCTCCATCTTGGCAACTACCACCACCACTATATATTTCCGCACAATAAGAAACACCGATAACATTTAGGTCCGTTTCCTGTAAATGTTTGGGACCTGCACAAACAAAACCCACTTCTCCTTGAAGTCCATCGATACTATATTTCTTCTCGGCGTCACCAGGACAATGCTCATCCCAGCTCGAAATTCCCCAAAAAACCCACGAATTATCGTCCTCATCTCCACAAGAACCATCATGCTCATCGGTCTCAGCACAATACCCTCCACCAATTATTTCTTTATCACTCCGGTGAAGATAACCTGCCACATGGTCATCATCTCCATACCTTCCCATCGCCTTATCAGACTTAAAATAAAGTGCATCACGTCCCTCGCCCCAGCATCTGAAAAAATGATTGTCGCCACTATAACAACCGCCAACAACATCTAAATCTTGTCCTTGGTCAGATTTAAATCCTTCACAAAGATAACCTACAGGTCCATCATTATTTATATCTTCCAGCACATCCACCTTTTCGCCTTTATCACAGCCACCGTCCTCACCATCACCCCAATACTCCCAAGTGCTATCACCACCTGAACCGCAGTTGTAATGTCCTTCTCCATCATCAACAGTTACTGAACAATAACCGCCACCAATTATACCTTCAGCTTCCTTTTTAACAAAACCAGCCACCCAAGCATCTTCATTATATCTTCCCGTAACTTTATCGGACTCTAAATAATCAGGATTAGAACCTTCACCCCAGCATTTGAAATCATCATTGTCGCCACGATAACAACCGCCAACAACATCTAAATCTTGTCCTTGGTCAGATTCAAATCCTTCACAAAGATAACCTACAGGTCCATCATTATTTCTATCTTCCAGCACAGCCACCTTTTCGCCTTTATCACAGCCACCGTCCTCACCATC
>CAZBGG010000065.1:2717-3807 GCA_964491305.1 uncultured Methanosarcinales archaeon | reverse complement strand
ATCACCGTCTAAAGAATATAGCTCAGGGTCAACACCCAACTGAGCCGCTCTATCATCACCAAGCCAATCCCCACCTATTACCTCACACATCTCTTCATTATCATCATAAATAACCATTTCATCAACATCATCAAAAAGATTGTACTCGCTCCCCTGATTTGCACCATCAGCCGTCTGATCTAACCCTGCATAAAAAGTATGCCTACCTGCTAAACTACTCTCGCCCCCATCAGGATCATCAGTGGGATACTTAGTGTGCGCCAACTGAACGTAATTCATACACCTGCCTTCATACCTAAACATACGTGCATCGGTCTTATCTTCCCAACCATCCAAATCAAGTTCGACGTAAGGCTCTTCCTTCCCCTGCCAACCAAATATTCTTCCACTCACTCCAGGAGAACCTTGATCATCCCAAAGCCACCCCCAAACAGTGCAATAAAGATTATGAGCAAAAGGAAGTTCAAACTCTTCAAAACCATCAGGGCAACCTTCATCAAAGCCAGTGCAATCATCCAGAAATATTCCCCCAGTTTGTAAAGGCACCTCATAATTTCCCCTTTGAGGATGATAACACATTATCCCAGAGTTCATCTCCAATAAGCTTGTAACACCTCTAAAAGGATCATCCCTAAAATCAATGGAATCATCACCCAGGTCCCCATCAAAATCAATTGCTTCAACATCATCGCCATATATCCCAGAAAAAACAAAACTAGCCGAAGAGAATATCATTACCAAAATACAAAAAATGACCAAAACCTTCTTTTCCAAAATCCATCTGCCTCCTTCGATTATACACTTACTCTCAACAAATCCGGAATAATTAATATTTAAGTGTTTTGTTTTTCCCTAGAATGCAGTAACAAAAAATATTTAAAGAAAAAGAAAAAGGAAAAAAATATGGATTTTCCTAAATTAAAAAAAAAGGCCAATTCCTTTCTACTGGGGGAGGATGGAAAAATATCAAAAAAAAGCGTCATCACCACTGCCTCTTTGTTGGTGGGAGCGACAACAATTACTTCTTTAAACGCAGAAATAGTATCTGCGGATAACAACTTGGGTCTACCCGATTTCTCTGAACCATCTT
>CAZBGG010000065.1:0-2617 GCA_964491305.1 uncultured Methanosarcinales archaeon | reverse complement strand
CATTTGAATTTTTTATTAAATTTATTTAGAATATATTGTTAGATTTTCTTAGTGATTTTTTAAATCTTATTGTATCCAAGAATCAAATATATCCTTGGCTTTGGAGTCATTCACATATTTTTCAAAGACATAGTCAAACTGAGCACGGAAAATTTTGCATTGCCTGGTAGATGGAATATTTGCATTTAATGTCTTCTGCTCAGAATAGTTACAAACCGGACAAAGACCACAATAAGGTTTATAAGGACATAGACTACAGAAAGTAGTTTCATTAATTGACGCTGCAACAATCGAACAACACTCATCTGACAATACTACGTCCCTTAAATTGTTCTGGACATTGCCTATTTTGAATATTTCTTTGCTTTTTAACATTCTTGCTTCATCACAGCAATATATCTCACCATTATAGTTATAAGCCATCTGCCCAACTACAGCACCACATGGAGAGCGCATATCCAAAAAATTAGGATCAAACTTTGTAAGAATCTTCTTGAGTATTATCTGTAAGCCCCTTTCCTTAAAAGTAATTCCACTTTTGTTAATTTCTATTATATAATCAATAGATTTCTTCCAAAACTCAATAAATTCTTCCTCGGTGTATTCAATTTTATCTTTATTATCCTCTGCATACCCCATCTTATTAAGAAATCGAAGATGAATTTCATATATTCCTGAATCAAGATACTCATCAATTATTTCTTTCCAGTATTTAAGAGAATTTTTCGTTACAGTCACAAGAGCATTAACTCTGGAATTCTCTATGTTTCTGCTTTTGTATTCTTCCTGGATTTTTTTGACCCATTTCTTTACCTGATGATAACTAGATACCCCGGAAGGTCTGTTTTTATCGTGGAGTTCTTTTGGACCATCAAGAGATGTGCAAATGGTTATATTATTATTAATCAAGTAATCAAGAATTTCATCATCCATGTTCACTAGATTAGTTACCAAGGTAAGGTCTATATTCTTCTCGTATTTTTTGTTTAGCTCATAAGCCTTCGAGGTTATTAGCTTTATAGCATCCATATTGAGCAAAGGTTCACCACCCTGAAATTCGATAGTTATATAATTAGAAGGGCTTTGAAAAATAAATTCTACGGTTTTTTCAGCCGTTTCCTCATCCATATCAAATTCTTTTTGGTCCTCCTCCGCAGAAGACATATGGCAATATATACATTTTTGGCTACACCTCAAAGTCACAACCACTATGTGTAGGGAAGTACCTTGACGAAGAAAATTATATCTGTCCCTATAGTCTTTTTTTATTTGTTCTTTATTTTCTTTGTTTATTAGGAAACCTTTTGAATAAAGCCTAGAAATTACCTGCTTGTCACTAATGTTGTCGTTCTGTAATTGATTGAACGTTTCCACATCCAAAAAATCCCAACTACCATGGTCTGTTGTCACAAGATAACCATTACCAAGCCTCTTGAATCTAAAATTATTTAACAAGTAATCCATTTTAAACTCTCTCTTGTTTTGTTAACCCGAGAATATAATTCTTCAACTCGTTCAAAACCTCTTCAGAGTCTCCCTTTTTTATAAATATCTTGACCTTATATCCTTCCTCATCTATCAATTCTCCGTCAATAAATTCACTAAATTGCTCAATTGCCAAACTGATAGCATACCTACTATAAAGTTCATTGTCAAAAGTTATAACTCTACTCTTCCTTACCATATTTCTCTTCCCAAGGTACAAAGATATCTTCAGGGTCATCTATATCAAGATCCTCTTCAAGCAGGTCGAATTCATCATCCATTAAACTTGCTTCTGCAGGCGTAGAGTGATAGAAGACCTCCTCGAGCATCTTCTTTTTAACATCTGTATTTTTATTGCTTGTCTGAATCAGCTGTCCGTAGTTTATCAACTGGTTGCAAAATTCCTCACCAAAACTCTCCAAATCCTTCTCATTCTTTGGCTTTATCTCAACAATCACATTTTCGGACTTGTCCCTCTTCAAAAAGAAATATGCCTCCTCTAAATACACATAACAAACAGTATATATTGCCTCTATAGGATATAGGGCCTTATCCAATTTAATTTCCACCTTTTTCTCTTTACCAGCCACTTTATAAGAAACTCCCATCTTGGCCGATAGTTATTGTCACTATTATTTAAATTTTCCTTAACAAGGCGCAATTTGTAGAGTATGGAAATTATTTCACCCCCTATTTTCGTACCCAACACCAGAAAAGATTTTTAAAAAATATTAAATATCCTTGATAATTTGGTCTGTCATTTAATTATTTGCAGGTTCATATTTTGAACTCTCTTTACATATAGGAATATGAAAAAACAAAAGATAAAGTATGCTATACCGTTTAATGGAGATCTGGAATTAATAGAGTGGGCGATAGAATCGGAGCAGGTTTCAGAAGTATATTTTTCAGGTCCAGAAAAATATGATTTTGCAGATATTACCTGTCTGGATAAGATGCCTTCTTTTGGAAAATTAGTTCAATTAATTGATTTGTGCAATAAGAAAAACATTAGAACCAATCTGTTATTGAATAAGAAAACCATGTTTTTTGAAAATGTCAAAAAAATAATTAGACTAATTAATGCCTTTGAGAAATCAGGAAGGCTTGATTCAGTCACTATTTCTGATCC
>CAZBGG010000064.1:0-6833 GCA_964491305.1 uncultured Methanosarcinales archaeon | reverse complement strand
AGAGTACATTCTTAAAGACGATGGTAGGGTAGCAATCATTTCAAACAGCAGCGATGAGATAATCAAAGCGGCGGAGAAAAATAAGTTTACTCCAATTGAAAAAAGAGAAGTATGGCAAAGAAGGCATAGATTTGAAGTGATGGTTTTTTCCAAAGTCAACCAGACAGTTTAGGCATCACCTTTGAATAAATTTTCCTCTTACTACTCGACTTTCAGAAGGTTGGTAACCACTGGGGTGCCATTGCATTTCAATTTCAAGTATTGCATTCTCCTGTATATTTAATTTATCAACATTCACACAATTAACTATTAAATTTTTTCTGGAGCCTTGTTCCCAAACCATTTCCTGATTTCCTTTAGAAATATTTACATTATCTAATAATATCTCATCACATCCAAGTTCTTTACCATCAATAGCCTCAACTACTGCATCACTAACAACAATTTGACTTCCATAATTGTTTATAAGTGATGCTTCCAGTGTGCGTGTTGTTGACTCTCGTATAACAAAACGATCGCCATCACAAAGTATTGGATTTTCAAATTGGCAACTGTCAGGCAAGAATCTTCCTGGATCAAGAACGCCATAATAAGCCATAGAACCTACAATAACCATTGATACAGGTAAAATAATTAAAGCCATAGCCACTCCAGTAACAATAGCCGCTATTGCCAATCCTCTCCCTCTCTTAGATTCAGTTTCATTTATTTTTACTAAAGCTATTATTCCTAGAATAATTCCAACAACTGGAAATATAAAAGCCAATATTAACGCTGCAATTACGATTCCCGGAGCTTTCTGCTGTTTTTCCTGTTGCATTTCATCCATTTTTCATATCTTCTTTTTTTTATTACTAATATCTTTGTAAGATCTATTTAAATAGTTTTCTGATTCTACCCAATATCTGCACAGACCATAAATCCCTAGTCGTATTCAATTATAATCTGTCCTAGAAATTAGAAAGACTAGTCTGGTTGCTATTCCTCAGTGCATCATCAAAATTCATATCATAAAGATTAAGTATGGTTTCAGCAATTGGCTTTATCTGCTTTTCTATATAATGCTCATAATCAATTGTGCTCCTTAATTTCTCGGTTGGTTCAGGCCCGTTTGTTGTAATGTAATATGAAATAACATTGCTTTTTAACTTATCCAACTGCCTTGCTGCCTTCACATGCGGCGGAGTCGTCTTTGTATATTCCTTAAGGTCCTTTCTTATTGCCTTCTTATACTCCAAAAGCGGGTCATGCTTACCTTCCCTAACCTCTTTTACAATCTTTTTTATGTAGGGTACAACCTCCTTTTTATGAAAAACCCTGTCCAATATTTCCATCTGAACCTTTTTAGAAAGCTCAGTCCAATCGCGCCTCACAAACTCCATACCAGTTATGCTTATATCTTCTTTTCCGTCTTTTACAACCAGACCGGCGTACCTTTTCTTTGCTCCTCCAGAACTGCCCCTCAACTTTGGAAGTATCAGAACCTTGAACATCTTCTCATACTCAAGCTCCAGAACAGATTTCCTTTCACATTCCTTTTTGACTTTCTCATCAAAGTACTTGTTTATTTCCCTCGCAATTAATCTGCTCTTTTCCTCTACTTCACTCTTGTCATGTTTCAGGTCAACAAATACAGAATCAGTGTCTCCATATATCACTTCATATCCCTTCCCATCAATAATAGAAGTGGTCTCCTTTATGATTTCTCTTGCAAAAGATGTTATGGCATTTGCCATATCCAAGCTATAAAACCTACAGGTGGGATTAGCAAGAACTCCATAAAAAGAGTTCATGATGATTTTTATAGCAAGACTTGAAACATTATCGTTTTCTTTTTTTGCCTTCTCCCTCTCCCTCCATAGTGTTTCAATAATCTCAGGCAGAATACCTTCATTATTTACAAATTTCGCACCGTTAGGAGCAACAATTGTGCCTCTTTCATCAAATGCAATAGGATCAATATTAAATGTCCTCATAACCGACGGATAGAGACTCTTGAAATCAAGAACCGATATATAATCATAAACTCCCGGCCTTGGGTCCATTACAAAAGCTCCCTTTACCCTTTCCTCTCTAGAACCATACTTTGAATTTGGACATACATAGCCTAATTTTTTGGCTCTTCTTATGTAGAGGCTATCCAGAGAAGCAATGCTTGCCTTAACCCTGTCAAGCTGCATTCCAGTGATAAGAGATTTTTGAACCATAAGCTTTATAAGGTTTTTTTTCATAATTATCTCGTAAGCAAGTTTTGAGTCTTCAATATTATATTCAGCAACCCTGTCCGGCTCATTTTTTATGATCTCTTTAAAATTAATCCAGAAGTCCTCTTCAATATTAACTTTTCTTTTACCTAGAACCTCTTTTGCCACAGTATCCAGCTTGTAATCATCAAATGACAGGAAAGCCTGTCTTAAAAGTGAAATCCCATCAAAAACTATCCTCCCATTAAAATCAGCACTGCTTTCCCTAAAAAAATCCTCTTGTATCCTTTGCTTGCATTCTTCAGATGTCCTTCCTAGATTATAAGGAATATCAAAAGCTTTAAACCGTCTTTTTAAAACCTGTAAATCAAAATCAATCAAATTCCAACCAGTTATTATATCTGGATCAATTTCTTTAACCCTTTTAGAAAAAGCATAAAGAAGTAGCTCTTCATTTTCATAACAGTACGCATTCTTCGCACCACTGGAAACCATGTGCACCTCACTGACTTCATCGGAATACAAGGATATGGAATAAACATTTTTACCATCGACATCAGTTTCAATATCAATACTAAGGACTTTAAGATTAACATCATAAGGTTCAACAGGAGCTATTTCACACGATTCGTAAACCCTGTCAATTAGTTGATTACTTTCATAATCACCTTCGATATCTATTGTACCCAGTATATCATTATCCATAAAATATCTTTGAACAAAACGTATATCCGCTTCATAGGTGAATATGTTCTCGTGTTCAAAAGTCTTTCTTATTGCAGGTATGTCTTGAGGTTTATTAGCAATCACTTTCGCAAGCTTCTCCCCTGAAAAATTAGTCATTTCTGTTTCTTCAAATTCTGCCTCAAAAACCTCTCTTGCTCTTTCCAAATCAAAAATTCTAATGTAAAAATAGGGTCTTGAAGAGACCTTAGCAAGAAAAGACTCACCGTTCTTCAACCTTCCAAAAAGATTAATTATCGGTTTTTCATCAACCACCTTATATGTGGAATAAACTATATAACCCTCCATTAGGATGAAGAAAAAATCAGATTAAATAAAGATTTTGGTAAATTTTTCGAATTTATTTGTGAAATTAGTTATTCAATCAGCCTCAAATAATTTGTCTCTCTAATAAATATGAATGAATCATACCTTTCTTTAAGATTTGTTCTCACGTAGTTTCCAGGATACTCAATCTCGGGATTATAGACCACACCTATTGCCCTGTTGTTATTAACTTCCTTTATTTTTTCAGGAATTTGAGAAGACCTTAAATTAATCAACGAATTCTCAAGACCCATCTCTTCAAATAATGCCTCATAGCTATTGTCATTAGCTTTTGGTACTTTCATTATTTCCTTGGCTTCTCCCCACCCTCTACCTGCCAAGACCTCACCTTTAAACGTGCCAAAACCTAGAATAAAAATGTTTTTTTCTGCTTCCCGCAATAACTGACCTATATTAACTCTTTCTTCCTCCACCATTTCTGTAGCCCTTGCATCACCAACATGGGTGTTATGTGCCCACACTATACCTTTTCCGCCATAGTAGTCCATCAACCTAGATACTGTCTCATTCATGTGCAAGACCCTCTCATTCCACGAAGAAATTCTTTGATCAACCATTCCCCTAAAATGTATTTCTGCGTTTTTCACTACCAAAACATTTTGTCTCAAATAAAAATAATCTTTTTCATTAAATTCTTCTTTGAACCTCGGTTCTTCCCTAATCATCTCATATACATCCCTCGCCTCACCATAACATGGCTCATTTCCAAATGAAAGATAATTAGCGTATAACGAGAAGTCTTCATCAAACCTAGACAAACATTTGTATTTGTCCCCAATCATCTCTTCAACTGCTATAAGTGACTTTTCTACACCATAGACGTCCATACCATAAAAACCGATTTTGTTTTCAGTGGAAAGTTCTTTATTATATTCTCTGAGCCATTCAATTAGACCCATTAACTCTTCATTTACACACATCCATCTTGTCCACCTAACAAAATCATACATAATATCTTAGGCACAGGTTCTATTGCTCAGCCACTTAAAATAGAGATTTAGTTCATAAATAGAATTCCAATCACCTTCTACAGCTATAAAATCAAAATCATGGTCATTGATAAGCTTCTTTGAAATGATACTTCTAATTTCATAAAATTCCTGAGTTCCATGTGTAGCTTCACCCAAGAGTACAATATCTTCATTTGACATTTCATATGTTAAAAGATTTATAACATTGGGTTCCTCAAGATCAAGTATGGGTTCATCATGCTCCATGCTATCAAAATCACATCCAAAAACAGCAATAAGCAAAAATAATAATAAAAAAAGCAAGGAAAAATTCAATCCAATAACCCTCCATTTCCCCTGGGTGATATTAAAATTTTCCATTTTATCTTATACCTACATACAAAAATACCGTTTGCCTGAAGGAACTTGATAACACTTTTATCCTTTTACATAAAAAACTTAAGAGTTAAAGTTTTTTATAACAAAACCACCAATCGTAGCAATCATAATGCTTACTTCTTTCCTTAGCGGTCTTCTCATCCCTTGCCGGTGGTATTATCACGCTGTCCTTAATTATATCATTTTCAGGCCAGTCCGCAGGCATTGCAACTTTATTTTTATCAGATGTTTGCAAGGCCTTAACAGTTCTCAATATTTCGTTAATATTTCTACCTACTTCCTGAGGGTAATAAAGCATTGCCCTGATTATACCCTTATCATCAACAATAAAAACAGCCCTTACTGTATTAGAACCCTTCTCAGGGTGAATCATTCCAAGAGACTTTGCAAGAGAACCCATCTCATCAGCGATAACCGGAAATCTAATTTCAGTCAATATGTTCTCATTAATCCATTCAACCCACTTTATATGGCTATATACCTGGTCTACGGAAAGACCGACCAGCCTACAATTAAGTTTATCAAATTCCTCTTGTTTTTTCGAAAACGCAACGAATTCAGTTGTACAAACTGGAGTAAAATCCCCCGGATGACTAAAAAGGATAAACCAATTGCCTGAAAAATCCCCTGGTAAATCCATCTCACCATGCGTTGTAACAACTTTTTTATCTGGGAATATTTCCCCTATTGTTGGCAGATACTTAGACTCTTCATTCATTTTTATTCACTGTATAACAGAATAAAAATAAGTTTAAATAATTAACTGAAAGTGTAACCCCCTTAACTTACTAGATATCGACTTATCTGGAGCTCAGTAACAAGAAGTTACGGAATAATCAACTGCAGATTCCGCCAAGATTTGTAAAGTATCATATACCTTAATATTCACGTCTTCCTGAGACACAGCCAGAGGAATTTCAGTACAACCAAATACAACTGCTTTTGCCGACTGTTCTTCCATCCTGTTTATAACTGACAAAAAATTTTTTTTTGTTTTATTTTCAACCTTTCCTGACATAACCTCTAAAATTAAACTTGTAATATGGTGCTTTTCTGACTCATTTGGAGTTATACAAGATATACCTTTTTTATGAAGTAACCCCTGATAAAGATTAAGTTTTAAAGTAGTATCTGAACCCAAAAGACCGACTACATTATCCTTATTTCCTGTTATTTTTTCAATGGTTTCCTCTACGATACTTAGAATAGGTATTGAGAATCTAGTTCTAAGCTCATCTATAAAGCAATGGATGGTATTACAAGGCATTACAACAAAATCACATCCAGACCTTTTTAGGACACTTAAACCATGGAAAAGCTGTTTTAAAATCACTTTTTCATCAACCACCCCCAACTCGTTAAACCCGTCTAGAGGCAAGGAGTAGAGGAATAAAGGTGGGAAATCTGAATCCTGTACCGCGTAGTAATTTTTTTGGCAATAACGTATTATTTTTTTATAAAAGCTTGCCGATGATTCCGGCCCCATACCCCCCAAAACACCTATTTTCTTATAACCCATACTTATCAACCTCGATTTCTAAAGGCGAATCTGAGAAAGTATTATCTGATATATCAGAAATTGTCTTAAACAAACCAACAGCTGATTTAAAAAAGGAAATATGATTCCATCCATCCGCATAAACATTGGAGATGTCAACTGATGAATGTTTTTTTGAGAAAGTCGTAGAATAAAAATAAGATAGAATATTTTCAGTTTCAACGCCTAATTTTTTCAATATAATCTTCGTTCCTTTTTGTTGCGATTTATATTGCTTGTCTAGTAAAGTCACGCATCCATCTGCTTCCTTTAGCTTCTCCTCATAAAGGCATGCATCCAATAACGAACACATATATTTATCAACCATGGAATCATAAAGCAATATTTTGCCTTTGTAAAGAATAGTCTTACCATCGTTATTTTGACCAGCATAACCATTATTTTCAAGATATGATACCATATCCTTTGCTTTTTCAACAAGATCAGATTCATAGATAATCTTATCAGGACTAAATCCCAAGTCAGAGAGAGAGTTGCAATATTCTGCTATATTGAGCACTGAAGGTTCAGATTGAAATTGAGGATTATAATCATCAATAAATAACCATTTGCTAACTCCTACATCTTCACATTCAAGAAAATTAGACAAACCATTCCCAAGAATAGCCCCTTTATAATGCTCTTCTGTAGGAAGCTGATTAGTATAAATAT